>JALSIO010000786.1 GCA_026989995.1 Myxococcales bacterium | reverse complement strand
CATCACCTCCGCGAAGTGTTCGAAGGCCTGCTGGCGATGGGCGCGGAGCTCCGGCGAGAGGATCGCACCGAGCTCCTCCGGCCCGAGCAGCCGGTGCCAGTAGCGGAAGTAGCGCCGGTCGAAATCCTCGGGGCTCGTGGCGCCGATCCCGTGCCGGTAGCGCCAGGGATAGCCGCCGAAGAGCTCGTCCCCCCCGGCGCCGGCGAGACAGACCTTCACGAATCGGCTGGCGAGCTTGGCGACGTACCAGTTCTGGTGGCACATCCCGAGCCGGGGATCGTCGAGATGCCAGGTGAGACGCTCCATCGCTGCGGGCATGTCTCCCGCATGGAGGACCACCGCGTAGTGCTCCGTCTGCAGCAGATGGGAGAGCTTCTCCGCGTCCTTGCGTTCGTCGAAGCCCTGTTCGATCCCGCTCACGTTCGTGAGGTCGAAGCCGCCGGTGAAGGTGGTCAGGCGGGGAAGCCTTCGCCCGGCCACGGCGACGATGGAGCCCGAATCCATCCCCCCGGAGAGGTAGGCCCCGACCGCGACGTCGCTCACGAGCTGCCGCTCCACCGCCGACTCGAAGGCCCGGAGCACCCTGCCTGCCGCCGCTTCCGGATCCTCGACCCGGTCCTCGGGGGCGGGAAAGCCCCGGTGGAATCGCCACCGCTTGAGCTCCGTGCGCCCCGGACGGATCGACGCCTCGAGCACCTCGCCCGGCGGGAGCATCCGGATGTCCCGCAGCAGGATGCGCTCCCCCAGGAGATTCTGGAAGGTCAGGTACTCGGCGAGCGCCCCGGGGTCGATGGCCGGCTCCACCAGGCCGCTCGCCAGCAGCGCCTTGGGCTCGCTGGCGAAACTCAGGTAGCCTGCGCGCTCGCTGTAGTAGAGCGGCTTGACCCCGAAACGGTCGCGGGCGAGGAAGAGCCTTCCCTCCACGCGGTCGAAGAGGGCGAGCGCGAACATCCCGTCGAGCTGCTCGAGGGCCTCCGGTCCGCGCGCCTCGAAGAGGTGCAGCAGGACCTCGGTGTCGCAGCGGGTCCGAAAGACCCGGCCCTCGGCCTCGAGCTCCGCCCGGAGCTCGCGAAAGTTGTAGATCTCTCCGTTGTAGGAGGCCCAGAAGCGCCGGTCGGGGCTCGACATGGGCTGGTGCCCGTAGTGGCTGAGGTCGAGCACCGCGAGACGCCGGTGACCGAGCGCCAGATCGAAGCTGTAGCGGGGCAGCTCGGAGCGCGCGTAGTCGCCCTGCAGCACCGGGAGGTGTTCGTTCAGGTGCCGGAAGCGCTCGTCCGCGAAGCCGACCCAGTAGCCTCCGTCACCGCGCCCGCCGCGCCCCTGGGAGAAGAAGGCATAACCCGCGTCGTCCGGGCCACGGTGGGCGAGGACGTCGCACATCGGCTTCACGCGCCACGGGTCGATGGGGCGGTCGGCGAGCCGGAGGATGCCGGCGATCCCGCACATCCCGTCTGGCCGCGGTCAGGCCCGGCCGTGCATCGCGTGCAGCCGCTCCTGGTGCTCCCGGCGCCAGTCGATCAGGCTCTGCATGCCCTCGCGCAGGCCGATCTGCCACCGGAATCCGAGGTCCCGCTCGGCCGCCTTCGGGCAGCCCACGCGATTGGTGACGAAGCTCTCCCCGCCCGGGAGATACCGGATACCGAGGTCGGAGCCGGTGAGCTCGAGGAGCAGCTCCGCCAGCTCCCGGATGGAGGTCTTCACGCCGGTGCCGACGTTGTAGAAGCCGTGCTCCACCTCCGCCTTGAGGGCGCAGACGTTCGCCCGCGCCACGTCGCGCACGTGGACGAAATCGTAGGCCTGGGATCCGTCTCCGTAGACCACGGGCGCCTCGCCGCGGTCGATGCAATCCAGGATCTTCATCATGACCGCGATGTAGGCGCCGCGGTAGTCCTGCCGCGGTCCGTACACGTTCATGTAGCGGAGGCCCACGCCCCGGAGGCCGTAGCGCCGGTAGAAGGCCTTCATCATCTGCTCACCGGCGATCTTGGTGGCACCGTAGAAGGTCCAATTGTTGAAAGGGTGTTCCTCGGTCATGGGTTCGGAGACCGCGTCCCCGTAGACGCTCGCCGAGCTCGAGAACACCAGTCGCTCGACCCCGTGCCGGACACAGCTCTGGAGCACGTTGAAGGTGCCCCGCATGTTCACCTCGAACGCCGACTCGGGGTACTCGTGGCAGTGGAGAAGCCAGAGCGCGGCGAGGTGGACCACCATGTCCGCCTCCGCCACCGCCGCGTCGAGGAGATCGCGCTGGCAGACGTCGCCACCGAGGGGGAAGACGCGGCAGCGGGGATCGCGTAGGGCCTCGTCGAGGTTCTCCCGGGTGCCGCGGCTGAAGTTGTCGTAGACCACGACCTCCGCCACCGGCTCCTCGAGAAGCGCCTCCACCACGTGGGAGCCGACGAGGCCGGCCCCGCCGATCACCAGGACCTTCTTGCCGTCGAGCGCGGTCGGCATGCATCCCCCCCAGGGAAGGTCGAAGCCGGTCGGAGTCTGATCCTGTCCCCGGAGCCTGTCAAGCTGAAAGGATGCCCTCCCCCCCGCGGGAGGAAGCCCGGCCTTCCGTTCCGGGTCGAACGCCCGCCACCGGCTCGCGCGGCGGTCGTCGCCGGGGCCGCCGTCGTGCTAGAGACCGGGGGATCCGCAGCGGGCGGAGACCGGCGGAGGCGCCTCAGAGGCGCCTCCCGAGGGCAGCACCGAAGGCGCGATGTCCCGATGGCCGTGAGCCGCAGCCGACTTAGAAGCGCCGCCCGCGCCCTCTACGGCCTCCTCGACCTCGCGCTCCTCCCGGTGCTCCCGGTGCTCGCCGCCGCCTCGCGCCTCGCCCCCCGCCGGGTCGCCGTCGGGCTCGGGCCCCTGCCCCTGATCAACAGCGTGTACCACAAACGGGCCCTCGAGCGGCGGGGCTACAGCGCCGAGACCTTCGTCCATCACGTCTACCACATCACCGACGACTTCGACGTCAGGCTCCTCCTGCCCCGACCCCTCGGCTACCTCGCGCGGCACCTGCTCTTCGTCCGCGCGCTCTTCCGCTACCGCATCCTCTACCACTCCTTCGACGGCGGATCCCTCGGAGACACCGTCCTGCTCGCCCCCCTCGAACCCCTGCTCTACCGACTCGCCGGCATCCGCACCGTGGTCCTGCCCTATGGAAGCGATGTGCAGGACCTCCGGCGTTGCCCGAACCCGGGATTCGTGGAGGCCATGCGCATCGACTATCCGGGCCAGGAGCGCCGCGCAGCGGCCGTGGCCCGCCGGATCCGACGCTGGAGCCGATACGCGGATCACATCGTGAGCGGCTGCGACTGGGTCGACTACACGCCGCGGATCGACACGTCGATGCTGTCACACTTCGCGATCGACGTGGAGGACTGGGACCTCCCCACGGCGCCGCCGGCTCCCCCGCTCCGCGTCCTGCACGCGCCGAACCACCGGGCCGTCAAGGGGACCGTCTACCTGGAGGCGGCCGTCGAGGCCCTCCGGAACGAGGGCCTCGAGATCGAGCTGGTGCTCCGGGAGGGCGTCCCCAACCAGGCCATCCGGGAGGCCATGGCGACCTGTCACGTGGTGGCCGACCAGTTCGTCATCGGCTGGTACGCCATGTTCGCCGTGGAGGCGATGGCGGCCCGGCGGCCCACCCTCTGTTTCGTCCGCGACGACCTCGAATCCCGCTTCGTCCGGGCAGGGCTCCTCGAGCCCGGCGAGCTCCCCCTGCTCCGCACCGCTCCCTCGCCCGAGGCCATCGCGGAGCGACTCCGGCAGCTCGCGGAGGCTCCGGCCACTCTCGGCGAGGTCGGCGACCGGTCCAGGGATTTCGTGGTCCGGCACCACTCCCTCGAGGCGATCGGGGGCATCTTCGAATCGATCAACCGCTCGCTGGGCGTGGCGCCGGAGCGGCCCGCGCCAGCGCCCGGCGGAGCCCCGCCGCGATCTGCTCCTGGTCGCCCGGCGACATCCCGGGGAAGAGTGGAAGCGTGATGGTCGTGTCCTCCGCCTGCGCAGCGCGTGGAAACTCCTCGCGCCGGATCCCGCGGCGTCGGTAGTAGCCGAGGCAGTGGACGGCGTGGGTTCCGGGCCGGGTCTGGATTCCCTCGGCGGCCAGGGATTCCATCACGGCGTTTCTCCGCTCCCGGCCACCTTCCCGCAGCCGCACCACGTAGGACTGGTAGGTGTGACCGCAGCCCGGGGCGGCGCGCGGGAGCTCGAGGTCGGCGAGCTCCCCGAGAAGGTCGTGGTAGCGCCGGGCGCAGGCCGCGCGTTCCGCGAGAAGGGAGTCGAGCTTGTCCATCTGGGCCACGCCCACGGCTCCCTGGAGATCGGACATGCGCAGGTTGTATCCGAGCTCGTCGAAGCTCCCCATCTCGTAGGGTTTCGGCGGTACCGCCGGCGGTCCCGGTGCGGCCCGCGCTCCGTGGTTCCTGCGGGCGCCGACCGTGGCGGCGAGCTCGGCATCGCGGGTCGTGACCATGCCCCCTTCGCCGGTGGTGATCACCTTCCTCGGGTGGAAGGAGAAGCAGCCGAGATCGCCGAGCCCACCCACCGGCGTTCCCCGGTACTCGGTGCCGACCGCACAGGCTGCATCCTCGACGACCCGGATCCCGTGCCGCCGGGCGAGCTCCAGAATCGGATCCATCTCGGCGGCCTGCCCGAAGAGATGGACCACCACCGCCGCCCGCGTGGCCGGCCCGACGACCGCGGCGAAGGCCTCCGGGTCGAGGTTGAAGGTGTCGAGCCGGATGTCGGCGAAGACGACGCGAGCACCCACGTACTCGGCGCAGTAGGCACTGGTCACCCAGGTGAAGGCCGGCACCACCACCTCGTCCCCGGGCCCGATTCCGAGCGCAGAGAGCGAGAGGTGGAGGGCCGAGGTGCAGGAGTTGGTGGCGAGCGCGAAGGGCACCCGGTGCCGCCGGGCGAAGCGCGCCTCGAACTCGGCGGTCCGCGGACCCTGCGTCACCCATCCACTGTCGAGCACCTCGGCGAGCAGGCGGCGCTCCTTCTCGTCGAAGGCCGGCCGCGTGATGGGGAATCGGGGACCACTCACCTCCGGCCCTCCTCGCCCTCTTCGAGGACATCGGCGTCCCAGATGATCACCTTCTTTCCGCCGATGCGGGTGAAGGCCCCCGGATAGGGCCGGGTCTGCGCCCGGATGAAGTTGCGGATCTCCTCCGCCGGGCGCGACCAGTCGATCTCACCGTCCTCCGGGGAGCGCTGGGGAAAGACCGTCGCCCGGCTCTCGTCCTGGGGAATCCTGGGCGCCGTGCCAACGGCGATGCGCGGCAGGTACTCCCGAAGCAGCTCGACGGCCGCCGCCTCCATGCGGGCCATGGCGTCGGCGATGGTATCCCGCTCTTCGATGGGAAACTCCCGGGCCGCGACGATGTCGCCCGTGTCGACGCCGTCGTCGAGGTAGAAGAGGGTCACGCCGGCCGTCTTCTCACCCCGGATGATCTGCCAGACGAGGGGCGCCCCCCCCCGGTAGCGCGGAAGCAGGCTCCCGTGGAGACCGACTGCGCCCTTGGGAGCCACCGACCGGAGCCGCCGATCGACGAGGTAGTACCACCCGGCGGCGAGCAGCAGGTCGGGCTGAAGGGCCGCAACCGCGCGCCGGAACTCCTCCCGCGCCTCCCGGCGGTAGGGGATGGCCGGGAAGCCGTGGCTCCGCGCGACCGCCTCGAAGTCCACGTGGTTCACGTTGCGGACGCCGCCGGGCGCGTAGCTGATCGAGAAGACCTCCGGTGTGCTCGCGCAACCGACGATCTCCTGTCCCGCCTCCCGCACGGCCTCGAGGCAGCGCAGGCTGAAGCGGGTCGCCCCGAGCAGGAAGACCCTCATCCTGCGGCGGCCTCGTCCCGGCCGGCGGCGTGCCGGTGGCCGGCCAGGTAGGTGGGGGCCACGGCCCGGTATGCGTGCACCGTCTCGACCCACTTGCGGCTCCTCGGGCCGACCTCCGCGAGGACGCGGTCCAGATCGGGACGGACGAACCAGCGGAAGACCTCCTCCTCGTCGCTGGCCGCGAGAAAGGGCGGAGGCTCCGGGAACCAGGGCTCGGCAGCCGGCGGGACCGGGCGCATCATCACCGGTCTGGCCGCCGCCATCGATTCGAGAACGCTCGTTCCATACCCCTCGATCACCATCTGGTCGACGACGAGATCGGCTGCCCGCTGGCGGAGGCGCAGCCGGGGTTTGGAGCAGAGCGGCTCGAAGACGACCTCCGACTCGATTCCGAGCGAGCGAACCAGCTCGCGGCTCCGCTCGAGATCCGCCCCCCAGCCGAGGAGGACCAGCTTCCAATCGCGAAGGCCATGGCGCAGCGCCCGGGCAAATCCCCGCAGCAGGCGATCGTTGCCCTTCCAATGCCAGTCCTGCCGGCACACCTGGACCGCGAAACGACCACGCCCCCCCCACCGGTGGCGAAGCTCCTCGGCGGATCCGGGGGTGTAGGTGTCGGTGTCGACCATCATGGGCGCGAATGCGCGCCGGCCGGAGGTCTGAAGCCGGTCCAGGTACCGCGCGTAGTTCGTCTCGCAGAGCAGCAGGCTTCGCGCACTCCGAAAGCCGGCTCGCATCAGCATGCCGAAGAGATCCTCCTCGAAAGGAGAGAGGAAGAGATCGGATCCCGTCGGAAAGACGACCACCGGCCGCGGACTGAAGGGGCCGAGACTGATCGCGGCGCCCGAGAGCTGCACCGTGTCGTAACGCCGCATTGCGAGCAGAAGCGGCCAGTGTCCCATGAACTGGGCCAGTGCCAGCGCGCGGTCGGCGCCGAGATCGCGCCCGAAGGCCGCGCGGTAGAGCTCCCGCACCTCGTCGGCTGCGGAGAGGCGGCCCTGGTAGCGCATCTGAAGCTCGGGATCGAAGGAGACCCGGCGCACCCACGCGGGCTGCTTCCAGGTGGCCTCGACGGCCGCACCCTCCTCCAGCGAGCCGCACTCGAGGTCGACGTCCTCCCAGGCGGGCCGGTTCATCAGGAAGGTGTCGAAGCCGCCGTCCTCCACCACGAGCTCGGCCTCGAGGCCCAGGCGCCTCAGGCAGCGCACGAAGTTGTAGGCGTTGTTGGCGATGTTTCCCACGAAGCCCATCCGGGCCGTGCGCCGCGGCTCGCTCTCGAGAGTCGGCGGAAGCACCCACCAGTCACCGGAGGCGGCGAGGCCCCGGGCGGCCGCCGCCACGAGAAGCCCGGTCTCGTTCGAGCGCACCCGCTCGACCCGGCGATCGAGGGCGCCGAGGATCGGCGCCAGGCCCCGGCGCAGCAGGGTCCGCAGCCGGGATGTGCCGAGCTTCGGGCTCACGTCCGGCGGACGATCTCGGTGATCATGTTGCGGGTGATCTCCCGCCCCTCCCGCTTCTCGGTGGCGGTGACGTGGGCCATCCAGATCCCGCAGTCGCGGCACGCGGGACGATCCTCGAGCTCCCCGGTGAGCAGGTCGCAGCGAAGCGCCTCGAAGGCGGGGCCGCTCCAGATCTCGAGCAGCGAATGCTCGGGAAAGCGCCCCATGTGCTCGAGATCCTCGAAGGCCAGCTTTCCGATGGTCTCGCAGCAGTAGTAGCTCCGGCCATCGGGCAGGATGTAGAGCTCCTGGAAGGGGTTCAGGCAGGCCCAGCGCCCCCCGGCGTCCCGGACCCTGGCGTCCACGATGTCGTGGATCTCGGAGACGTGGCTCGCACCCTCTTCGTACTCGACGAGGTTGTAGAGGATGACCCCGTCCGCCTCGCGTACCCAGCGCTCGCGGAACTCGTCCACCTCCTCGGTCGACACCCCCTCGTTCTTCACGAAGGCGGTCATCACCGCGCAGTTCCGCCCGAGCTCCTTCCGGATCCGGAGCAGATTCCGAACCGCCGACTCCACGCGTTCGAGATCTCCCCCGCGAATCCGGCGGTAGGTGTCCGGGCGACTCGCGTCGATGCTCACGTAGATGCTCGTCACGCCGGCATCGAGAAGCGAGACGATCCGCTTCTCCGTGAGCGGCGTGCCGTTGGTGGTGATGTGGACCGAGGGCACGCCGCGCTCGCGACAGAGGCGCACGAAGTCGAGGATCCGCGGGTGGAGCAGCGGCTCCTCCACGTTGCCGATCTTCACCGGGATCCGCTGCTCGCCGCACTGCGAGGCGATGGCATCCATCATGTCGAAGGACATGAACTCGCGGCGTTCGAAGTAGTCGTTGCGGTGCGTCGCCCGGATGGCAGGGCTGTGATAGGGGCACATCACGCAGGCGAGGTTGCACGCGTTGGATACCACCACGCTGACCTGCAGCGGGCGTGGGGCGAGCGCGGCGTAGTGCCGCCCGAAGTAGTGGACGCGGCTGGCCGGCCCGGAATCGATCACCCGCTCCAATCCCTCAAAGGCCCCGAGAAGCCGCCGGGCCCACCGGCCGAGACGGGTTCCGGGAAGCCACACCAGCACCGGCTCCCACGCCGGCAGACCGAGCTCCGAGGCCACCGGCACCTCCGGCACCAGCTGCAGGGGCTTGCCCATCTCCATGCGCTTGGCGAGCTCGAGCACCAAGTCCGGGT
>JALSIO010000785.1 GCA_026989995.1 Myxococcales bacterium | reverse complement strand
GGTCGGCCGCCTCCCCCATGCGGTGCTCCTCGACGGCGCCGGCCGGGTTCGCGCCCGCGGCCTCGTCAACACCCGCGAGCACCTCGAGAGTCTGCTCGAGGCCGGCGACCGCGGCGTGGCCACGCTCGCCGACCTCCCCGAACGGCGCGACGCGATCCGCGCCGCCGGAGGCCACGCATGACGTCCCTCGACCGCCTCGCCGCTGCGGCCACCCGGGCCCTCGCCCGGAGGTCCTCCCGCCGGGGGCTTCTCGCCCGGGTCGCCGCAGCCCTCGGTGCCGGTGCCGCGCTGCCGCTCCTGCCGGTGCTTCGGGTCGGGCCGGCTGCGGCCGCGCCGGAACGCGAGCCCGCCCCGGGCGAACCGGACCCGGCCACGCCCGAGGGCAACCCCGGGGACTGCTCGTACTGGAGGTACTGCGCGATCGACGGATTTCTCGCGAGCTGCTGCGGGGGCACCCACCGCTCGTGCCCCCCCGGAACCGAGATGTCGCCCATCACCTGGCTCGGCACCTGCCGGAATCCCGCCGACGGCCGTCTCTACGTGATCTCCTACAACGACTGCTGCGGGAAGGAGCCCTGCGGCCACTGCATGTGCCGCCGCCACGAGGGGGACCGGCCCGTGTACGTGACGCCCCGCTCGAACGACATCAACTGGTGCCTGGGAACGCGCAGTGCCATCTACAACAGCACCGTGGCGGTGGTGGTGGGCGTCGCCACGGAGTCCGGGTGAGCCGGCGCGGCCGCGGGCTCCTCCAGCTGGGACTCGCCGCGGGCGTGGGGCTCGCGGTGCCCGCGGGCGCACCGGCCGACCCCCACGTCGACTACATGCTCCACTGCCGCGGCTGCCACCTCGAGGACGGAAGCGGCGCGCCGGGCATCGTTCCCGACTTCCGGAACACGGTGGCGCGTTTCCTCACGGTGCCCGGGGGGCGCCGCTATCTGATCCGTGTTCCCGGAAGTGCCCAGTCGGCGCTCCCGGACGACCGCCTCGCCGAGGTACTGAACTTCATCGTCCGGCGCTACGGGCCCCGCGAGATCGCCGAGTCCGAACCGCCCTTCACGGCCGGGGAGGTCGCGGCCTCGCGTCGGCCGCCGCTCTCGGAGGTCGGGCCGATCCGCGAAGCCCTGCTCCGCGCACTCGCGGAGCCCACCGCGGCCCCCGGGGCGGAGGCAGCGGAGGCGACCACCTCACCCTCTCCGCCGAGGACGTCCGCGGCTCCGCCGGGAGGCACGCCGGGCGCGGTACTTCCGCCCGGCCCTCGCCGCCCCACGCGCCCCTGATAGGCTTGGGCAATGTCCGGAGATCGGTGGATCCGGCTGCTCGCCGCGGCCGCCCTGTTCGCGTGCCTGCCGGTGGCCGCCCCGACCGCGAGCGCCCCGGCCACCGCAGACCCGCCAGCCGAGTCCCCATCCCGGGAGGAGCCCGCGCGGAGCGAGCGCTCCGGTGGGCGCGACGAGCCCCCGATCCAGCTCGATACCGAGGCCATGGACCGGAAGGCGGGCGAGCGTGCGGCGCGCGAGCTCCAGGAGACCATGGGGCTGCTCGAGCGCCCGGAGCTCGAGGCCTTCCTCCGCCGGGTCGGAGCGCGTCTCGTCACCCAGGCGCCCCCGCGTCGATTCGACTACGAGTTCCACATCGTCGACCAGGACGCTCCCAACGCCTTCGCCCTCCCCGGTGGATTCGTCTACGTCTCCCGCGGCCTGCTCGCGCTCACCGGCAGCGAGGACGAGCTCGCCGCGGTCCTCGCCCACGAGATCGCCCACGTGGCCGCCCGCCACGCGGCGGCCCAGCAGAAGGTGGCCCAGGCCCTCCCGGGACTGCTGCGCTGGCTCGCCGTGGGGGAGCTCGCCCGCTACAGCCGCGAACAGGAGGAGGAGGCCGACCGCCTCGGCCAGCAGATCGCGGCGCGCGCGGGCTACGACCCGGCCGGCCTCGTCCACTTCCTCGAGCAGCTCGAGAACGCCGAACGGCTCGAGCTCGGAGGCTCCCGCATCCCGAGCTTCCTCGATACCCACCCCTCCACGCGGCGCCGGGTCGCCGAGGCCGCCCACCGGGCCCAGACCGAGCTCGCCGCGATTCCCCGCCTGGCCCCGGTCGCGCCGGACCGGACGGCGTACCTGCGGCTTCTCGAGGGGCTGCCGGTGGGCGAGAGCGCCGCGGAGGGGATCTTCCGCGGCCAGCTCTTCGTGCACCCGGAGCTGGGCTTCGTGATCCGCTTTCCAGACGGCTGGGATACCCGCAACACGCCACTCGCGGTGGGCGCACGCGACCTGCGGCACCGGGCCCAGGTCTTCCTGGAGCTCCAGGGTGCGGGAGCCGACCCACGGGCGGCAGCCCGGGAGTTCCTCACCCGGCCGGAGAACCGCGGCTTCTCCGTCGAGCGCATGGAACCCGCGACCGTGGGCGGGAGTCCCGCATGGCGGGTGATCGGGCGCATCGGAAGCCCCGAGGGCACGGTCGGCGTCCATCTGACCTTCGTCGCCCGCGGGGGCCGGATCTACCGGCTCACCGGTGCCGCAGTCGGCTTCGACCGCTTCCGCGAGCTCCTCGGCGTCTTCCACGGCGTGGCCCGGAGCTTCCGCCCGGCTCCCCCGGATCTCCTCGCCGAGGTGACGGAGCTGCGGCTTCGGCTCGTCGAGGCCGCCGAGGGTGAAAGCCTCGCGGAGCTCTCGGCGCGGACCGGCAACGCCCTCGACCTCGACCGGACGGCCGTGCTGAACGCCCTGTGGAGCGACGCCCGGCTCGGTGCGGGTCAGTTGGTGAAGATCGCCGTCGCCGAGCCGTGGCGGCCGGAGCTGTCGAGCGCGCGGTGAGCCGGGTCGCCCGGCCCGGGGGCCGGGAACGCGTCGGTCGGCCGGTCGGCGAAGGGGCCGAAGCGGGCCCGCACCTCCTCGCGGACGACGGCGACGAGCCGCGGCAGATCGCGATCGGTGAGCACGCCGGTCTCCCCCGCGAGCGCCGGGCGGCTGCGGAGCTCGGGAGACGGTTCGATCTCGAGGCGCGCGAGGCGCCCGAGGGGCACGCCGCGGATGGTGCGGATCCGCCGCAGGCGGGCCGGCTCCTCGCCGTCGGGGCACTCGGCAGCGAGCCGGGCCCGGAGCTCCGGGCTCCGGCGCCCGACGGGCACCTGCCAGGGCTCGAGCTCGGGGCCGACGTCGAGGTTCCTCCGGATCACGAGATCCCCATCCGGAAGGAGGGCCTCCGAGCGCCACCAGGAACCGTCCACGGCCCACATCGCCTCGAGCGCGGTCTCGCGCGAGGTCGCGCCCAGGCGCTCGAGGACCGCGCGAAGCCAGTTGTCCACGCTCCTCTCGTAGAGCTCCGCCGTGCGGGCGGAACGCTCGGCGGCCACGGCCACCGCGATCCGGGTGCCGACCAGGTTGGAGTAGAGGTCCTCCGGCGAGAAGGCCGAGGCCACCTCCGGAAACGCGGGACTCCACGACCAGCCGTACCAGGTCGCGATCTCGTGCCACACCGAAAGCGCGAAGCCCAGGTGCTGGGCGATCGCCAGCGCAGCGGCCTGCGGATCCACTTCCCGAAGCAGGATCTCGGGGACCGGCTCGGCCACGACCCGCCGGCGCCCTCCCTCGGCGGGAAGCTCCACCTCGCCGCCGGTCCGCAGCCGGGGCAGCAGCCACGCCGCCAGATAGATGGTCCAGTCGGCGTAGTCCCGCACGTGCGCCACGTCGACGAAGCCCGCGTGGCAGGTGTAGACGAGCCCGTTGTTCTCGAGGGCGAGGAGCTCCATCCCGTTCCCGCCGGCGATGGGGAGGATCCCCGCGTCGTAGTGATGGGGACCGAGATCCGGGAGTCCGCGGACGTTCTGCAGCCGGAGAATGGGAACCGGCAGCGCCCCGAGGCGCACGCCGAGGTCGGCCCCGAACGCGCAGCACGGGCGGAGGCGTCGCCGCACCGGGATCTCGGGAATCCCGGTGGGAGGCAGCACGCGGACCAGGGTCTCCACCGAGGGCACTTGGAGCAGGAGCTCCGCCTCCCGGGGCGTGGGTGCGTCGGGCGCCTGCCAGCGAACCGGCGTCGCGCAGGCGAGCAGCAGGGAGAGGGCGGAGACCGCCAGGGGAGCATGCGGTCGCATCAGCCGATCTCGATCTCCTCGTGGAGTTCTGGCAGCCGGACGTCGCCGGGAGCGAGGGCCTCCGCGAGGCGCTCCATCGCGGCCGGCTCGCCGTGGACGAGGACCGTGGTCCGGGCGCCCTCGATGCGCCGGCGCCAGGCCAGGAGCTCGTCGCGGCCGGCATGCGCCGAGAAACCGCCGATGGTATGGACACGGGCCCGGACGGGAAGGTTCTCGCCGAACAGCCGCACCGAGGTGGCACCGTCCACGATCTCCCGTGCCAGGGTCCCCCGGGCGGCGAAGCCCACGAAGACGATGCTGCTCGCCTCCCGCCAGATGTGCTGCCGGAGGTGGTGGAGGACCCGCCCCCCGGTGCACATGCCGGATCCGGCCAGGATCAGGGCCCCGCCGGTGATCCGGTTGATGGCCATGGACTCGGCCACCTCCCGGGTGGTCTGGAGCCCGGGAAGCGAGAAGGGGTCCCGTCCCCCCTCGAAGAGTGCCGCGGTCTCCTCGTCGTAGCACTCCGGATGACGCCGATAGATCTCCGTGGCCGAGATGGCCATGGGCGAGTCGAGGAAGACCGGCGTCGCCGCGGGGAGCGCCCCCCGCTCGACCGCCTCGCGGAGGTGGAAGAGGAGCTCCTGGGCCCGCTCGAGCGCGAAGGTCGGAACGATGACGTTGCCGCCGCGGGAGAAGGTATCCCGCACCGCCTCGAGGAGCTCGTCCACCGAGCTCTCGAGGGAGCGGTGGTTCCGATCCCCGTAGGTGCTCTCCATGACCACGGTGTCGGCCTGGGGGACCCGTTCCGGGTCGCGCACGATGGGACGGCCGGAGCTGCCGACGTCGCCGGAGAAGACCACGCGCTGGCGCCGGCCGTCCTCCTCGAGCTCGACGAGGAGACTCGCGGCGCCGAGTATGTGGCCGGCGTCGAACCAGGTGGCGCGGATGCCCGGCACCACCTCCACGCCCTCGCCGTAGCGGACCCCGGGAGCGAATCGATCCATCGCATCGAAGGCGTCGATCTCGCCGAAGAGCGGGGGGCGGACGCCCTCCCCTCCCCGCCGGGCGGCCTTGCGGGCGCGGCGCCGGGCGTCCTCCTCGTAGATGTGGGCGGCGTCGAGCAGGACGAGCCGGACGAGATCCCGCGTCGCATCGGTGGCGTGCACCGCACCCCGGAATCCGCGCTTCACGAGGAGCGGAAGCCGCCCGCAGTGATCGAGATGCGCGTGGGTCAGCAGCACGGAGTCGATCGCACCCGGCTCGAAGCCGAAGGGCTGCTCGTTCGCGTCGAGCTCATCGCCCCCCTGGAAGAGCCCACAATCCACCAGCACCTGTCGCCCGCCGCACACGATCCGGTGGCAGGAGCCGGTCACGCCGCGTGCGGCGCCGTGGAAGGAGAGCTTCACGGCCCCGCCGCCCCCTCCGGACAGCCGAGCAGCGGCTCGCCCCGCTCCTCGTACCAGGCCAGGATGCCTTCGAGGATCTCCTCGGCGGTCTCGGCGAACCAGAAGAGCTCCCGGTCCTCCTCGTCGATCATTCCCTCGGCCACCAGGAAGTCGAAGTCCAGGAGCCGTTTCCACCAGGCGGCCCCCACCAGCACCACCGGCACCGGGTCGATCTTGCGGGTCTGCACCAGGGTGAGCGTCTCGAAGACCTCGTCGAGCGTCCCGAAGCCGCCGGGGAAGGCCACCAGGGCGCGCGCCCGCTGCAGGAAGTGGAGCTTCCGGAGCGCGAAATAGTGGAAGCGGAAGCAGAGCTCCGGCGTGATGTAGGGGTTCGGGTACTGCTCGCGGGGCAGATCGATGTTGAGGCCCACAGTGCGCGCGCCCACGTCGTCCGCGCCCCGGTTGGCCGCCTCCATGATGCCGGGGCCGCCGCCGGTCATGACCACGAGGCGGCAGTCGAGCGGACCCTCTCCGGAGAGGCCCACCAGCCGTCCGAGCTCCCGAGCCACCTCGTAGTAGGGCGAGAGCGCGCGTCGGCGCTCGGCCCGGGCGAGGCGCCGTCGGAGCGAGGGGTCGTCGGGGCAGGCTTCGAGCGCCGCCCGCAGCTCGCGGACCCGCGCCTCCGCCGCGGCCGGCTCGGGGATCCGGGTGGAGCCGAAGACCACCACGGTGTGGAGCACGCCCTGCCGCTCGAGGGCCAGCTCGGGCTTCAGGTAGTCGATCTGCAGGCGGACACCCCGGGTCTCGGGGAGCCCCAGGAACTCGGGGTCCTCCTCGGCCAGCCGGTAGGTGGGGCTCGCCAGGATGCGGGCGACCCGCTCGGGAGCCCGCGGATCCTCCGCCCCGGGCTTGGGCCGCTCCCACGGCAGGCGCTCCCGCCGCTGCCGGCGGTGCGGGGGCGGGGGCACGTGGGGGACCGGGCGTCGCGCCATGGCTCCTCCCTCGCCCCGTCCGGATTCGGGGGGGCGTGGGGTCGGTGGAGGGAGGGAGTATCGCATCGGCGGCGACCCGCACAGCCACTCTTCCCGGCCGGAAGCCGTTGGATCGGGCGTTCTCGACAGCGCTGTGCTAGCACCGGGCCGGGAGGAGCCCGGATGACCCCCATGGACTTCTTCTGGATCTTCTTCATGATCGCCGCCCTGCAGCCCGTGCTGCAGCAGCGCCTGCTCGAATCCTCCCGGGCGCGGATGATCGCACGGCTCGAGAAGGAGCGGGGCTCCCGTCTGATCCTCATGGTCCACCGACAGGAGACCATGAGCCTCCTCGGCTTCCCCGTCTTCCGGTACATCGACGTCCACGACTCGGAGAACATCATCCGGGCCATCCACCTGACCGACCCGGACACCCCGATCGACCTCGTCCTCCACACGCCGGGCGGCCTCGTCCTCGCTTCCCTCCAGATCGCCCGGGCCCTTCGGCGACACCGCGGCAAGGTCACCGTCTTCGTGCCGCACTACGCCATGTCGGGGGGCACCCTGATCTCGCTCGCCGCCGACGAGATCGTGATGAGCGAGCACGCCGTCCTCGGGCCGGTGGATCCGCAGCTCGGCCAGTTTCCGGCCGCCTCGGTGCTCAAGGTGGTGGAACGCAAGCCCATCGCCGAAATCGACGACCAGACCCTGATCCTCGCCGACCAGGGCGAGAAGGCGATCCGGCAGGTCCAGGACGCCGTCCGCGAGCTCCTTCCCGACTCCTTCGGCGAGGCCCGCCGGGACGAGGTGGCGCGGATCCTGAGCGAGGGACACTGGACCCACGACTACGCCATCACACCGGATGCCGCTCGGGAGCTCGGTCTTCCGATCTCCACGGAGATGCCCGAGAGCATCCTCACGCTGATGAACCTCTTCCCACAGCCGGTCCGGCGGGCACCCTCGGTCGAGTACATTCCCCAGCCGCGGCGGGTGGATCCGGCACAGACCCGCCCCCGACGCTCCTGAGGGCGGACCGTGTCCCTCGCCTGGCGCGAGATCGCGGCGCTCATCCACGGCTACGCCGAATGCATCGACGACGGCGACTTCGAGGGAGTGGCGGAGCTCCTCGCCGACGCCGAGCTCCGAACCGAGGGCATCCCGGGCGCAGTCCGGGGACGGGAGGCCATCCTCGACCTCTACCGCCGCACCACCCGCATCCACCCGGAAACCGGAACGCCCCGCACGGCCCACCTCGTCACGAATCTGGTGATCGACGTGGACGAGGAGGCTCGAAGCGCGCGGGCGCGCTCCCGGTTCGCGGTGCTCCAGGCCACGCCCGAGCTTCCGCTGCAGGTCGTGGCGGCCGGGCGCTACCGGGACCGCTTCCACCGCGGCCCCGCCGGCTGGTGCTTCCGCGAGCGGGTGATCCGCCTCGACCTGCTCGGAAACCTGACCTCCCACCTGCTCCTGGATGCGGACTCCCTGCCGGGGGCCGGAGGCGGCAGCCGTCGCTGAGGCGGGAGCCGGGCTTCGCGCCCGACGAGCCCGCCGGGCGCCGCCGGGAGAGCCGATGCACGAGGGCGCCTACCACCTCGACCGCGCGCGTGTCGTCCTCCCCGACTCGGGCCTTCCGGCACCCGTCGTCTCCTACCTCACCCGGGAGCGCTGCTGGCGGCTCGAGGAGCCCTTCACCTACGAGGAGCCCGGCCTCGAGATCACGGTCCCCGCCGGTTTCCACTTCGACCTGGCCTCGGTTCCGCGGAGCTTCTGGTGGCTCATCGCACCCTTCGAACTCTCCGTCGCCGCGCCGCTCCTCCACGACTTCCTCTACCGCCACGCGGGTGCGCCTCCGGCGGGCTCGGTCGACCCGTCCCGTCGCTTCAGCCGGAAGGAGGCGGACGACCTCTTCCGAAGGGTGATGGAGCGGGAGGGAGTGCCCCGGTGGCGCCGGACCGCGGCGTGGTGGGCGGTGCGGGTCTTCGGCGCCCGGGCCTTTGGCCGCGCGGGGCCCTGCTGAGCGCGCCACCCGGGGACCCGGGCCCGCGGCAGCGGGCGGCCGGCCGGCGAGCTAGCCTCCCGGACCCGCCCCCCGGTCCCC
>JALSIO010000784.1 GCA_026989995.1 Myxococcales bacterium | reverse complement strand
CCTCCACCCGCTGCCCGGGGGCCACGGGCCCGGCGCCCTCCGCGCGTCGCCCGGAGCGCTAGCGCGCCGCGAGCTCCTCGGCAGTCCGCACGACCACGGTGAGCTCGATCCCCTCGCCGGCGCAGTGATGCCGCGCGGCGGCGAGGAAGTCCTCTTCGAGCACCCGGGGTGAGGCCACGCATTCGAGCTGGAAGCGGACGGGCATGCCCTCGTAGTCCGGGTACTGCCGGACGAGGTGGCCGCCGAGGACGTAGCCGAGGTAGCTGTTGAGCTTCTCCTCGAGCTGGTCGAGCTGCTCCGGATCGCTGCCCCACGGCCGCGGCTCGAGCATCACGAGGACGACCCGATGCGAGTCCCGGTCCCGCTCGATCCGGTCCACCACGAAGGGATTGCGCACGCCCCGGGTCCGCGCATCGGGCGGAGGCGGGGTGCCCGCCCGCGGCCCCGCAGCCCGGCTCACTGCAGGATCTCCTCGAGGACGTCGAGGTCGAGGGGGAGCGACCGGATCTCGCGGATCCGCCCCTCCTCGATCTCGAAGAGGAGCAGGAGCCGGGTGTCCGCGGTGCGTTCGCCCCGCTGCACGTGGAGCCTGACGAGGATGGTGGCGCGCACGCTGCTCACCATGATGTCGAGGAGGTCGGAGCGCAGATCGTCGGCGACCTCGCCCACCTCGGCGAGAAAGTCGAGCACCGCATTGCGGCCCACCCGGGGCGCGCCGAAGCGGATCCCATAGGGGACCCAGGTGACCTTGTCGTGGAGGAGCTCCCGGAGTGCCGCCGCATCACCCCGGGCGACGGCCTCCCAGACCGCCTCCGCGATCCGGGCATTCGGGTGATCGAGGACGAGGCGCTCCTGCAGCGGGCTCATGCCACGGCCTCCAACCGGTCGAGGACCGGTGCGGGATCCACCGCCAGCCGCCCCGGGTCGGCGGTCGGGGGGAGCTCGAGGACGACGCGGTCGCCGAGCTCCGCCCGGAGCGCCTCGAGGTTCGCGGCATCCGCCGGGCTGAGCGGGCCATCTGCGTGGGAGAGTGCCACGCCGAGAACCGGAAGTCCCAGGTGCTCCGCGGCGAGCAGGGTGAGGAGCGTGTGGTTGATGGTCCCGAGGCGGGTGCGGGCGACGACAAGCAGCGGCAGACCGAGCTCCGAGGCGAGGCCGGCCATGGTCAGGCCCGGCGCCGCCGGGACCAGCAGCCCTCCGGCGCCCTCCACGAGCAGGAGCTCGTGCCGGGACGCCAGCCGCTCGGCCGCGGCCCGCACGAGGGCGAGGTTCACTTCGCGCCCCTCCGCCCGCGCGGCGACCGTGGGTGCGGCGGGGAGCTCGAAGCGCAGGGGGCAGACGTCGTCGAGCGGGTCGTCCACGCCCGCGGCGTCGCGAAGCGCGCGCGCATCCTCGGGCCCCTCCGGGGGCACGCCCGTCTCCATCGGCTTCATCACGCCGAGGTCCACTCCCCTCGCCCGGAGCGCCCGGGCGAGGGCGCAGGCGACGGCCGTCTTTCCCACCCCCGTGTCCGTACCGGTCACGAAAAGGCCCCGGATTCTCACGGCTCGCCCTGCCTCCCGAGGGGGCCTTCGGCGCTGCGGGGGGTGCCCACACCCTGCTCCCCCGCATCCCCGCCCGCGCCGGCGCCCGCGTGTTCGAACCGCTTCGCCCGGACCGCACGCCCTGCCGGCCCTGGCGAGCCCGCGCTTCCCCTCGTCGCGGCACTCGCGCCGGCGCGGGCCCGGACGGCACAGGGCCGGGCCCCCTCCGGCACTCCGAAGCGCGCCGGCGCGGGGTCTGCCCCGGCCTCCTCCCGCCCCGTTCCTCCCGCCACCCGGCTCAGGCCGCCTCCCCGAGCTCGTCGGCGATGGCGTCGGCGAGGGCGTCGATCTCCTCCTGCTCGTGGCTGCACATCACCGTGAGGCGGAGGCGCGCGGTTCCCTCCGGCACCGAGGGGTGTCGGATCCCCTGCGCGTAGAAGCCCCGGCGGAGGAGTCGCTCGCAGATCTCCATGGTGCGGGCGTTGTCGCCGATCTTCACGGGGACGATGTGGGTGGTGCTCGGCTCGGTGGAGATTCCGTGGTCGGCGAGGCGCTTGCGCAGCCGGGTGGCGAGAGCGGCGAGGCGCTCGCGCCGCCAGGGTTCGCGCTGCACCACCCGCAGCGCGGCCCGGGCGGCCTCCACCTGCGGCGGCGCCAGGGCGCAGGAGAAGATGAAGCTGCGGGCCGTGTTCACGAGCAGCTCCCGCAGCGCGCGGCTTCCGGCCACGAAGGCGCCGAAGGAGCCGAGGGATTTCCCGAGGGTCCCGAGGAGTACTTCGGCCCGGCCTTCCACCCCGAGCGCCTCCGCGGTGCCCCGGCCGCGCGAGCCGAGCGTGAAGGCCCCGTGCGCGTCGTCGAGCAGCACCGCGGCTCCGTGGGCGTGGGCCGCCTCGAGGATCCCGGGAAGCGGCGCCGTGTCGCCGTCCATGCTGTAGACGCCGTCGCAGGCCACGAGCACGCGACGCCCCCCCGCGGATGCGGTGGCGACGGCCTCGGCGAGGGCCGCGACGTCGCCGTGGGGGACGACCCGGGTCGCGGCCCGGGCGAGACGGCAGCCGTCGATGATGGAGGCGTGGTTGAGCGCGTCGGAGACGACGGTGTCGCCCGGCCCCACCAGGGCCGGGATCACCCCGACGTTCGCCATGTAGCCGGTGTTGAAGCAGAGCGCCGCCTCGCAGCCGAAGAAGGCCGCGAGCTCGGCCTCGAGCGCCTCGTGGAGCTCGGTGTTGCCGTTGATGAGCCGGGAGCCCGCCGCGGCGCAGCCGAAGTCGCGGGCAGCCCGGGCCGCGGCCTCCACCACCTCCTCGTGGTGGGCGAGGTCGAGGTAGTTGCTCCCCGCGAAGAGCACCACCGGGTGCCCGTCCACCACCATGCGCGGGCCCTGGGCGCCGGAGAGCACCCGCATGCGCCGGAAGGTCCCACGGCGCCGGATGCCGTCCAGCACCTCGCCTGCCCAGGCGTCGAGGCTCACCGGCGGATCTCGGGGCGCAGCGGGTCGGGCTCGCCGTCCCGCAGGCGGAAGGCCGAGGAGGCGCAGCTCTCGGCGACCCCATGGGAGAGCGGGTTGCCCTCCACCTCGAAACCCGCGTCGCGGATCATGGCGTAGGTCTCGTTCTCCCCGTCGCCCCGGGTGGTGAGATAGCCGTCGACGAACAGCGAATTCGCCGGCCAGAGGGCCAGCGGTCCGAGGCTTCGGAGGTGGCCCTCCCGGCCGGCGGCGATCCGCACCTCGGCGGCGGGGTTCACGAGGCGCATCATCGCCAGCACCCGGAGGCATCGCTCGGGGGTGAGCGAGCCGTCGGAAACGATGGGATTGCCCCGGATGGGGATCAGGAAGTTGACCGGAATGGAGGGCACCCCGAGGCGGCGGAGCTCGAAGGCCACCTCCACCACGTCCTTCGACCGCTCGCCCATGCCCACGATGAGCCCGCTGCAGGTGCCGATCCCGGCCCGGTGGGCAGCCTCGAGGGTGGCGACCCGGTCCTGCCAGGTGTGGGTGGTGCAGATGGCGGGGTAGTGACCCTCGCTGGTGTTGAGGTTGTGGTTCAGCCGGTCGAGCCCCGCCTCGGCGAGGATGCGGGCTTGCTCGTCGCCGAGGAGCCCCACCGAGAGGCAGACCTCGATGGGGTAGCGCGCCTTCACGCCGCGGATCAGCTCGGCGAGGCGCCTCGTGCGCTGGAGGCTCGGGCCGCGGCCGGAGAGCACCATGCAGTAGCGGGTCGCCCCCGCCTTCGCGGCGCGCTCGGCCTCGGCGAAGATCTCCTCGTCTCGCTTCTGCGGATACTTCCGGATCGCGGCCTCGGAGCGGCTCGACTGCGAGCAGTAGCCGCAGTCCTCGGGGCAAAGGCCGTTTTGAACGTTGTTCAGCACGTGCACCTTCACCTTCCGCCCGAAGTGGTGCCGGCGGGGAACGAAGGCGGCGTGGAGCAGGGGCAGGAGCTCCACGTCCGTTCCGTCGAGCATCCAGAGCGCGTCTTCGGGGGTGGGCGCGGCGCCCTCGAGGGCGCGCCGGGCGAGGCGGTCGTAGCGGTCGAGCAAGGGAGCCTCCGGAGGGATGGGTGGGCCGCAGGGCCCCGGGGGGCCCGCGCGGGCTGGATCGGATCCGCATCCCGGCCGCCCCGGCGCTTCCGAAGGCCAGAGAGCCCGGCATCGGCGACCCGGGGAGCTCCCTCGGGGAGGCGGCGGCCCCGGTGGTACCGGTCCCGCTCATGCCACCGGTTGCGGACGGCCGCCGAGGCTAGGCCCAGCCGGCCCAAGCTGTCAACCGGGCTCGGATCTTCGGGTTGACAGGTGGTGAGCCGTCCGCCCCGCCCGGGCCCCCGGGCGGTTCCGCACACCGGAAAGCGGGTGCACGCGTGGCCGGCACCGTACCCTTCGCCGCCGATGGCGCGGTCTCGAACGCTTTTCGCCTGCACCCACTGCGGCGCACAGCAGCCTCGCTGGATGGGCCGCTGCCCCGAATGTGGGGAGTGGAACACGCTGGTGGAGGAGACGGCAGGCCCTCCCCCGGACGCGGGTCCGCGGCCCGCACTGCTGCCCGAAACGGGCGAGGAAGGCGTCCGGACCCTCGGTGAAGTGCAGCCCGGCTCGGCTCCCCGCCTCGCGACGGGCCTCGACGAGGTGGACCGCGTCCTCGGCGGGGGTCTCGTCCCGGGGAGCGTGGTGCTTCTGGCGGGGGAGCCCGGGGTCGGAAAGTCCACGCTCGCCCTCCAGCTCGCCGCGGCCGTGCTCCGCCGCCACGGCCCCGCGCTCTACGTTTGCGGCGAGGAGAGCCCGGAGCAGATCCGGCTCCGGGCCGAGCGCCTGCCGGATCTGCCGAAGGATCTCCTGCTTCTGGCGGAGACCTCGGTGGAGCGCATCGCCGGGCCCTGGCGCGAGCGGCGTCCCGGGCTGGTGCTCGTCGACTCCGTGCAGACGGTCCACTGCGGGCGGGTGGAGTCCGCTCCCGGCTCGGTCGCCCAGGTGCGCGAGAGCGCGGCCCTGCTCGCGGCGGCCGCCCGGAGCGCGGGCAGCGCCCTCGTCCTCATCGGGCACGTCACCAAGGAGGGTTCCATCGCCGGGCCCCGCGTGCTCGAGCACCTCGTCGACGTGGTCCTCACGCTCGAGGGCGATCGCGCCCACCCCTTCCGCATGCTGCGCGCCGCCAAGAACCGCTTCGGCTCCACGGCCGAGGTCGGCGTCTTCCAGATGGGAGGTGCCGGGCTCGAAGCCGTCGCCAATCCGAGCGAGCTCTTCCTGGCCGAGCGGCGCCCCGGCGCGCCGGGGAGCACCATCGCGCCCCTGGTCGAGGGAACCCGCACGCTGCTGGTCGAGATCCAGGCACTCCTCGCGCCGACGGGCTACGGCACCGCGCGGCGCACGGCCATCGGCGTCGACGACGCCCGCGTGGCCCTCCTGCTTGCGGTGCTCGACCGTCGCGCTCGGGTGGACCTGCTTTCCTGTGACCTCTACGTGAATGCCACCGGCGGAGTGCGCATCTCCGAGCCCGCGGCCGACCTCGCCATCGCGCTGGCCATCGTCTCGAGCCGGCTCGATCTCGCCGTCCCACCCGACGTCGCCGCGTGCGGCGAAGTGGGGCTCGGCGGCGAGGTGCGGCGCGTGGGCCGCCTCGACCTGCGCCTGGCGGAGGCGGCCCGGCTCGGCTTCCACCGCGTTCTCGTGCCCGAGACCGTGGCGTCCGAGGCGGCGGCGCCCCGTGGCGTCGTCCCGATTCCCGTGGGCGACGTGGCGGATGCCGTGGCCTGGCTGCGCGAGCACGGCCTGCCGGCCGGCTGAGCGGCGAGAAGGTCCCGTCCCGTCGCGGGGCGGGGTGTGCGGGCGGGCGCACGACGCGGGGGCGTCCGTGCGGCCCGGCGGGCCCTGGCAGCGGGGTGTCCCACGTGGGGGCGCCGCCGCGGGACCGGACGGCCCGCGCGGGGCGGGTTGTGGCGAGGGGAGCCGAGCGTGCCGGCCCGGGAATCGTCCGAAACGGGGGCCGACCCGTGCACGAAGGTTAACCACTTGTTTTTTCGACGGTTTCCAGGAATCTCGGCTTTGACAGGACCGGCGGGTCGGGCTAGGTTCGCGCGCCCATGACGCCCGCCGCCTTCCTCCACGCGCTCGATCAGGTCCGCGATGGGCTCGATCAGGTCGAGCGGGCGATGGGCGCGCAGCTCGAGTCCCCGGAGCCGCTCGTCGCGGCCATCGGGGGCCACATCCTCGGGGCCGGGGGCAAGCGGATCCGGCCGGCGCTCCTCTTCTTCTCCGCCGAGCTCTGCGGCTACACGGGCCCGCGACGGGTCCAGATCGCCGCGGCCATCGAGCTCCTCCACAACGCCACCCTGCTCCACGACGACGTCGTCGACGGGGCGCACCTCCGCCGCGGCCGCGAGGCGGCGAACGCCCGCTGGGGCAACCGACGTGCGGTGCTCGTGGGCGACTTCCTCTACGCGCGGGCCTCCGCCATGGTGGTCGAGGACGGCAACCTCGAGATCCTGCAGGTCTTCGCCGACACGATCCGGCGCATGGCGGAGGGCGAGCTGCTCCAGCTTCAGGAGAGCTTCGACCCGGAGCTGACGGAGCAGCGCTACTACCGCGTGATCGAACGCAAGAGCGCGAGCCTCATCGGCGCCGCCTGCGAGGCGGGAGCGATCCTCGGCGAGGTGACGCGCGCGGAGCGCCGGCGGCTCGCCGACTTCGGCCGGGAGCTCGGCCTCGCCTTCCAGCTCCGGGACGATGCCCTCGACTACGACACCAGCGAATCGCAGCTCGGCAAACCCCGCTACGCGGACCTCCGGGAAGGCAAGGTGACGCTTCCACTCCTCTTGGCGCTCAAGCGCGCGGATCCCGCGGAGCGCGCCTTCGTCACCCGCTGGCTCAAGGAGGCCTCTGAGCTCACCTCCGCCCGCGGCGACGGTAGGGTTCCCGACGGCGCGCTCGTGGACGGCCTCGAGCGTGTGGCGGAGCTCGTCGATCGGCACCACGGCGTGCGCGACACCCTGCGCCGTGCCGAACACCACGCCGCGCTCGCCGCCGACGCGGTCGAGCCCTTCGGCGCGTGTGCGGCGCGGGAGGCGCTCCTCGGCGCGGCGTCGTTCGCGGTGGCCCGCGCGTCGTAGCGCGCGCCGTCCTGCGCGGCGTGCCCGACCGCCCCCTCCTCGCCCCAGGTCCCGGGGAGCATCGAGCATGAAGACGATCGCAGTGACGAGCGGGGGGCCCCGCCGCGCGGGGCCCGGCCTGTGGTCGGGGGGCCGCGGCGGAGCGGTGGCCACGGGCCGGGCCGCGCCCGCGGCGTCCGGGTGCCGGGGCGTGGCCCGCATCGCCGGGCCCCGTGCCGCGGCCCACGCCCTTCGGAGCACACTGGCCGCGGTGCTGCTCGGGGCCGCCGCCGTGGGCGGGCTCGGGCTGGCGGAGGTGCCCGCGGCGGCCGCGCAGTCGGGCGTCGCCATCGAGGGAGTGGTCAACGTGAACACGGCCAGCATCGAGGAGCTCCAGCTCCTTCCGGGAGTCGGGCCGGCCCGGGCGCGGGCGATCCTCGAGGCCCGCGAGCACCTCGGCGGCTTCAAGCGGGTGGAAGACCTCCTCGAGGTCAAGGGCATCGGCCCGGTCGCCCTCGAGAAGCTCCGGCCGTTCGTGGCGGTGAAGGGGCGCACCACCGCGCGGTTCCGGTAGCACGGGCACGGGCTCGGGGGCGCCGGCCCGGCCGGCGCCCCCCACCCGTGGCATCCGCGTCGCGCCGCCTCGCGCAATCGCACGCCCGGGCGGCGGGGGCTATACCGCGGGCCATGCTGGCGACCGGCGGCACATCCTCCGACCCGACGCGGGGCCGCGTCGCCCGCGCCGCGTCCTTCGGCGGCTTTCGGCGGCTCGTGATGCACGGGGGCCCCACGGCGGGCGCGCGGGCGGGAGCGCGGCCGATCGCCACCGAGGGCCCAGGGCGGCTCGTGGCGCCTTGCGGCGCGGATCCGGCCGCCGGGACCGTGAGGCGCCGTCGGGGTGGGCTCCTGCGGGTGCTCGCCGGGGTGTCCCTCGCCCTCGGCACAGCGGGGCTCCTCGCCGACGCGGGGCTCGCCCGGGCCGCCGGCTCGGAACCGCGGATGCCGGGACGACCGCTCCGCATCGTCTCCATGAGCCCTGCAGCGACCGCCATGGTGATCGCACTCGGGGCGGCCGACCTCCTAGTCGGCATCGACGAGTACTCCGCCCGGCAGCATCCGGAGCTCGGCCACCTGCCCCGGGTGGGGGGCCTCTACAGCCCGAGTCTCGAAGCCGTGGCCTCGCTCCATCCGGACCGCGTGCTGCTCGTGCCGAGCGCCGAGCAGAGGGGGTTCCGGAATCAGCTCGAAGCACTTGGCATTGCCGTGGAGCCCCTTGGCCCCGTGAGCTTCGGAGAGATTCTCGGGGTGCTCGAGCACCTCGGAGCACTGCTCGGCCGACCCGATCGAGCGAGCGAACGCATTCGCGAGATCCAGGCGGTTCGCGACCGGCTCCTTCGGGAGCGCCCGCCGCCCGGTGGTCGTCCGCGGGTGCTACTGGTTCTCGACCGAAGC
>JALSIO010000783.1 GCA_026989995.1 Myxococcales bacterium | reverse complement strand
GCCCGCGAGAGGCGGGCGGGGAACCGGTGCATCGTCCCCCGCGGCCCGGTGGGCCGCCAGGGACTCGAACCCTGAACCGACGGGTTAAAAGCCCGCTGCTCTACCGTTGAGCTAGCGGCCCGGCGAGGAGGTATCACCCGCGGTCGCGGCTGTCGAGATGGCCGCGGCGGCTAGCCCGACCGGCGGAAGGGGTTGGCGCGGGCGATGGTCTCCTCGCGGCCCGGTCCCACGGAGATCAGATCCACGGGGACGCCGACGAGGGCCTCGACCCGCTCCACGTAGCGGCGCGCGGCGTCGGGGAGATCCTCGAAGCGGCGGGCCGGGCGCACGTCCTGCTCGAAGCCCGGGAGCACCTCGTAGATCGGCTCGGCGCGCTCCACCTCGCCCGCGGTCATCGGGAACTCCTCGGTGAGCTTTCCGTCGATCCGGTAGCGCGTGGCGATGGGCAGCTCCGGCTGCCCGGCCAGCACATCGAGCTTGTTCATGGCGAGCGCGGTGAAGCCGTTGACCCGCGCCGCCTCCCGGAGCATCACCGCGTCGAGCCAGCCACAGCGCCGCGGCCGCCCGGTGGTCGCCCCGAACTCCGCCCCGGCCTCGCGAAGCCGCTCACCCACCGCACCCCGCTCCTCGGTCGGGAAGGGCCCCCCGCCGACCCGGGTCGTGTACGCCTTCGTGATGCCGAGGACCTCGTCGATCCGCGTCGGTCCGATCCCCGCCCCCGCACAGACTGCGCCCGCGACGCAGTTGGACGAGGTCACGTAGGGATAGGTCCCGTGGTCGATGTCGAGGAAGGTGCCCTGGGCCCCTTCGAAGAGGATGCTCCGGCCCTCGCGCAGCGCCCGGTCGAGCAGGCCGGTGGTGTGTTCCACGTAGGGCTCGAGCCGGCGTCCCCACTCGAGGGCACGCCGGTAGATGGCATCGAGGTCGATCTCCTCCCAGCCGTGGAGCTCGCGCAGCTCGAAATTCTTGGCCGGCCCGACCCGATCCACCGCCTCGCGCAGCCGTGCGGGCTCGAGGAGGTCCGCGACCCGGATGCCGCGACGGGCCACCTTGTCCTCGTAGGTGGGGCCGATCCCCCGCCCGGTGGTGCCGATGCTGTGGCGGCCGGCGGCCTCCTCGCGCGCCCTGTCGAGCGCGGTGTGCCACGGAAGGATCACGTGGGCCCGGCCGGATACGCGCAGCCTCGCCGGATCCCGGAGCGCACCGCGCCGCTCGAGGGCCTCGATCTCGCCGAGCAGCACGTCGGGATCCACGACCACGCCCGGACCGATCACGTTGACCGTGCCGGGACGGAGGATGCCGGCGGGCACCGCATGCAGGATGGTGGTCTCGCCGTCGACCACCAGGGTGTGCCCTGCATTGTTGCCGCCGTGGAAGCGCACGCAGAGGTCGGCTCGCCAGGCCAGCCAGTCGACGATCTTGCCCTTGCCCTCGTCGCCCCACTGGGCTCCGACGGCCACCACGGTGGGCATCCTCAGAGCTCCACGAGGCGCGCGCGCTCCACGTGCGGAAGGGCGCGAAGCCGCTCGAGCACCTCGGCGGGAGGCCGCGGGCTCACGTTGATCAGCATGGCGGCGAGGCCCTGCTCGGGCAGCAGGGCGAGCTGCATGCGCGAGATGTTGATGCCCGCCTCGCCGAGCACGCTTCCCACGGCGCCGACCACGCCGGGCTGGTCGCGGTTCTCGATGAGCAGCGTGGGTCCCTCGGGAATCGCCTCGAGCATGAAATCGTCGATCCGGACGATGCGAGGCTGTCGCCCGTGGAAGAGCGCACCGGCGATGAGCCGCTCCTCGCAGCCGCGCACCCGGGTGGTGATGCAGCTGGCGAAGTCCTCGGCCCGGCTGGCCTTGGATTCCACCACCTTGATGCCCCGCTCGCCTGCGAGCACCGGCGCGTTGACCATGTTGACCCCGTCGGCGACGGCCTCGAGCAACCCCTTCAACACGGCGATGGTGAGCGGCGCCACGTCGTACCCGGCCACCTCTCCCGCGTACTCGACCTCGATCTCCTCGATGGCGCCCTGGTAGAGCTGGCCCTGGAAGCGGCCGAGCTTCTCGCCGAGCTTCACGTAGGGCGCGATCTGCTCCCACACCTCCACCGGCACCGACGGCATGTTCACGGCGTTGCGCACGATGCCCTGCAGCAGGAAGTCCCGAACCTGCTCGGCCACCGCAATGGCGACGTTCAGCTGGGCCTGCTCGGTCGAGGCGCCGAGGTGGGGGGTGCAGATCAGCTTCTCGTGCTGCACGAGCGGATGCCCGGGAGGCACGGGCTCCTCCACGAAGACGTCGAGCGCAGCGCCGCCGACCCGCCCGGCTTCGAGTGCCTCGAGCAGCGCCTCCTCGTCCACGATCCCGCCGCGGGCTGCATTGACGACGAGCACCCCCGGCTTGCACTTCGCGAAGGCCTCCCGCCCGAGGATGCCCGTGGTCTCGGGCGTCCGCGGCACGTGGCAGGTGATGGCATCGGAGCGGGCGAGGAGCTCGTCGAAGTCGACGAGCTCGACTCCGAGCCTGGCGGCGACGTCACGGGTGATGTGGGGGTCGTAGGCGACGACCCGCATGCCGAGCCCCCGCGCCCGTTCGGCGACGATGCGCCCGATGTTGCCGAGACCGAGCACCCCGAGCACCCGGTTGTAGAGCTCGAGACCGATGAACTTCTTCTTCTCCCAGCGGCCCGCCTTCATGGAGGCGGTGGCCTGGGGGATGTGGCGGGCGAGGGAGACCAGGAGCGCGATCGCGTGCTCGGCGGTGGTGACGGCGTTCCCGCCCGGCGTGTTCACCACCGCGATGCCCCGCGCCGTGGCAGCGGGGAGGTCGACGTTGTCCACGCCGATCCCTGCCCGGCCGATGATCCGCAGCGCCGGAGCCCCCTCGATCACCTCGCGCGTGACCTTCGTTCCGCTGCGGATCACGAGGCCCTCGGCATCGCCGATGCGGCGGCGCAGCTCGCCCGGATCGATGCCCGGCGCGTAGTCGACCTCGAGCCCGGGGGCCTTCTCGAGGATCTCGAGGCCCTCGCGGGCAAGGGAATCGCTGACGAGCACCTTCGGCACGCGGCACCTCCTCGAGGAGATCGCGAATTCGGGCCAGGGGGTCGGAATCGGTGGCGGAACTGCGAATCCGGCCGGGAGGGAGCCAGTTTGCCGGACGCCCCCTTGGGTGTCAACGAAGTGCCGGCTAGCCTGCGGCCATGACCGCGACCGGCCGCCCCGCAGCCACCGGCAGCCTCCCCGGGCGACTCGCCATCGAGCCGCGCGGCCCGCTCTCCGGGCGCATCCGGGTCCCGGGCTCGAAGTCCCTCACCAACCGGGCGCTGCTGGCCGCCGCCCTCGCCTCGGGCGAGAGCCTCCTCGCCGGTCCCCTCGACAGCGACGACACCCGGGTGATGCGCGACTGCCTGCGCCAGCTCGGCGCCCGGATCGACGACTCCTCGGCCGAGGGCTGGCGCGTGGCCGGTACCGGCGGGGCCCTCCGGGTGCCGGATCGCGCGCTCTTCGTCGGCAACTCGGGCACCACCGCGCGCTTCCTGACCGCTGCGGCCACCCATGCCCCGGGGCCGGTGGTGCTCGACGGCACTCCGCGCATGCGGGAGCGGCCCGTCGGGGACCTGGTGGATGCCCTCACCGGGCTCGGCGCCCGCGTCACCGTCCTCGGCCGGGGCGGCTGTCCGCCGGTGCGCGTCGAGGGCGGGGGGCTCGCGGGCGGCCGCACCGAGATCGACGCCAGCCGGTCCAGCCAGTTCGTCTCGGCGGTGCTCCTCGCCGCGCCCCTCGCGCGCGACGACGTGGAGATCGAGCTCCGGGCGGGGGTGCTCGTCTCGCGCCCCTACGTCGACCTGACCCTTGCGTGCATGCGGTCCTTCGGCGCCGAGTGTGAGTGGTCCCCCGGCGGGAGGGCGCTCCGCGTCCGGGGCAGCACCGGCTACCGCGCCGCGCGCTACGCCGTGGAGGGGGACGCCTCGGCCGCCACCTATCCCATGGCGGCGGCAGCCATCGCGGGGGGCCGCGTTCGAGTGGAGGGCGTGCCCGGGGACTCGCTGCAGCCGGACATCCGCTTCGCCGAGGTCCTCGAGCGGATGGGCTGCGGGGTGGTCCGCGGCCCCGACTACCTCGAGGTGACGGGACCCTCCGGCCCGCTCCGGCCGGTCGATGCCGACCTGAACGAGTTCCCCGACGCCGCGCTCACCCTGGCCGTGGTGGCGGCCTTCGCGAGCGGGCGGTGCCGCATCCGGAACGTCGCCAACCTGCGGATCAAGGAGACGGACCGCCTGGCAGCGCTCGAGACCGAGCTCCGCCGCCTCGGGGCGCGGGCGCGCGCCCTCGAGGACAGCCTCGAGGTCGAGCCCGGGCCCCTCCACGGCGCCGAGGTCGAGACCTACGACGACCACCGGATGGCGATGAGCTTCGCGCTCGCCGGCCTGCGCATCCCCGGGGTGGTGATCCGGGATCCCGGGTGTGTCTCGAAGACCTGGCCGGATTACTTCGCGGCCCTCGAGCGTCTTGCCGGGTAGAGGCGGGGAGGGCCGTCCCCCCTGCGGGCCTCGCCCCGGCAGCGGCCGCGAGCGGGAAGAGGCGGCGCCCCCTGGAAGGCCGCCGCGGCCCTCAGGCCCCGGCGCGTAGCGCGGGGCCGCGCAGCTCCAGGGGCGGCCGGCGCCGAAGATGGCGGCGCGGCACAGGATAGAGCCAGTCCTCCGGCACGACGGGCCGCGGCCGGAGGGTCGGCGGCTCGTCCTGCGCGCAGGCCGCGGAGCAGTACCAGCGGCCGTCGCGCCGCACCGAGGCGAGCCCCAGGGCGCCGCGGCAACGCGCACAGGATCCGGAGGCGGGGACGAGGTCGACCATGGCGCGGCAGCGTAGGCAGCTCGGGACGCCCGGGCAACGGCCGGGCCGTAACCCGGCCCCGCGCCCGGCCGTACAACCGCGTGGCTCCCCCGCCCCGCGGAGGACTTGCGCCCGGGCACGGCCTCCGCATCATGCGCCCCACCAGCCGGAGGCGCCGGCCGTCGGCGAGGAGGCCCGGTGAGCAGCGCACGCCCGCAGAGGACGGACGCGGCCCTCTCCGCGTCGGAGCCGGAAGCGGACACGCCGCCGCGGCGCGGCGCCCGCGTCGAGGCCCGGGAGCTCTGCCGCCGGTTCGGACGCCACGTCGCCCTCGACGGCGTGTCGCTGGCCATCGAGCCGGGCGAGACCTTCGGACTCCTCGGCGCCAACGGCGCGGGGAAGACCACCTTCATCCGCCTCGTGACCGGCTACCTGCTCCCGACGTCCGGTCGCGTGGCCGTCGACGGACTCTCGCCGGATACCGATGCGCAGGCCGTGCACGCCCGGCTCGGCTTCGTCCCCGAGACCTCCCGGCTCTACCCGGACCTGCGGGTGCGGAGCTTCCTGCGCTTCTGCGGCGGCGTCCGGGGGATGCGCGGCGAGGCCCTCGAGGAGGCCGTGGAGCGGGTGATCGCGCGCATGGCGCTCCGCGCCGTGGCCGACCGGCTCATCGGAAACCTCTCGAAGGGCTACCAGCAACGGGTCTCGCTGGCCCAGGGGTTCCTGCACGATCCCGCCCTGCTGATCGTGGATGAGCCCACCAGCGGCCTCGATCCCCGGCAGCGGGCCGAGGTGCGCTCCATCCTGGCCGAAGTCCGCGGGCGCCGGACGGTCCTGCTCTGCACCCACGACCTCCTCGAGGCCCGGGAGCTCGCGCAGCGCGTCGGGATCCTCAGCCGGGGGCGTCTGGTGGCGGTGGGTCCCGCGGAGGAGGTCCTCGGCGGGGAGAACCCCCTCGATCTCTTCCGGAGCGAGGAGCTCTCGTGACCCCGCTTCTCGCCCTCGTCCGAAAGGAGCTGCTCGTCCTCTTCGGCTCGCCGGTCGCCTACCTCACGCTGGCGCTGATCGGGACCGTCACGGCGCTTCTCTTCTTCGACCACCTTCGCATCTACAACCAGATCCTCTTCCTCTACACGACGACGGTGATGGGCGGATTCGATTCCGGAACCATTCCGGACTACGTGAGCGTGCGCGACACGGTCTTCCTCCCGGTGATGGAGCAGCTCGCGCTCACCCTCGTCGGACTCATCCCCCTCGCGACCATGCGGGTCTTCGCCGAGGAGCGGCTGCGGGGCACCGACGAGCTGCTCTTCACGAGCCAGCTCTCCCCGGCGCAGATCGTCGGCGGGAAGTTCCTGGCCACCTTCGTCTTCGTGAGCCTCCTGCTCGGGGTGAGCTTCGTCTACCCGGCGACCTCCGTGCTCCGGGCGGGGCTCGGGATCGAGCACCTTCTCGCGGTGTACCTGGGGCTCTTCGTGCTCGGACTCGGCCTGGCCTCCATCGGCCTCGCCTGCTCCGCGTTCACGACCAGCCAGCTGGTGGCCGCCGTCTCCGCCTACGCGGTGGCCTTCGTGCTCTACGACTTCGGCTGGGCCAACAGCTTCGTGGGGGAGTCGGTGGCGGTGGTCCTCGACCGCCTGTCCCTGCACCCGCGCTTCGCGGGCTTCGCCGAGGGGGTGGTCTCCCTGGCCGACCTGGTCTACTTCGCGGCGCTCTGCTCGGCCTGTGCCGTCCTGGCCCGCCTCTCCCTCGACTGGCTCCGGATCCGCTGATGCGCCACCTCGCCCTGCCCGGCCTGATCGCATTGACCTTCGGCGTGGGGGGATACTACGCGACCGGCGAGTTCGGGCTCTTCTCGACCGCGAACCTCCTGGCCGGCGCGGTGGCGCTTGGTGCCTCGGCGGCCACCGGGCTGCGCAGCCTGGGCGAGCTCGGTGCGGCCTCGGCCCGCCGCGTCCTGGCCCCCCGCCTCCTGTTCTTCGCGCTCGCAGTCGTCGGGGGAGCCGGCCTCGAGGTGGCTGCGCACCGCAGCGGCAGCCGCCTCGATCTCACCGCCACCCGCCGCTACGAGCTCGCCCCCGCCACGCGCAAGGCCCTCGCCGAGCTGCCCGGAACGCTCCGGATGACCCTCTACTACGAGGCCCTCGACCCCCGCACGCGCCGCATCCGCATGCTGCTCCGCGAGTTCGCCCGGGCGGGCCCGGTCGAGCTCCGCGAGCGACTCCTCGACGAGGCTGCGGAGGACGTGGAGCGGTTCGAGATCGCCTTCTCGAACTCGGTGGTGGTCGAGCTCGGGCCGCGCTTCGAGGTGGTCGAGCGACCCACGGAGGGCACGCTGCTCGAGGCCATCCTGCTCCTCTCGACCCCCCCGCGCACCGTGCTCGACGTGCCCCGCGGCGAGGGCGAGAGAAGCCCCGCCCGCGACGACGAGCGCGGCTACGCGGGCCTCGCGCACGCGCTGCGCGCCGAGGGCTACCGGCTGCGGGAACGGGTGAGCGCGGGCCACCCGGAGGTCCCGGAGGACACGGGTGCGGTGCTGCTGCTCGCGCCCGAGCGCGACCTCCGTCCCGAGGCCTATGCCGCGCTCCGCCGATACCTCGAGGGAGGCGGCAGGCTGGTGGCCCTCCTCGAGCCCGCGGCGCCGCCGGGTCTCGTGGCCCTGCTCCGGGAGTTCGGCTTCGGCCTGCCCGAGGGGGTCGTGGTGGACCCGGCCTCCGGGCCGGTGGACGGGGCGCCGCCCGGGGTGAATCCCATCGCCTTCGTCTACGCGCAGCACCCGGTCACGCGGGGCCTGAACTCGGACCGGATGACCTTCTTCTCCATCGCCCGGGCGGTCCTCGCCGCCCGCAAGCCCACCCCGGCGGACCGCCTCGAGGCGCTGGTCTACACGAGCCCCCGGGCATGGATCTCACCGGACGTGGAGGCCGTCGTCCGGGGGGTGCTCCCGCCGCCCCCGGCCGGCGCCCGCGTGGAGCGCACCACGCTCGCCGCGGCCGGCGAGTTCCCGCGGGCCGGAGGCACGGCCCGCATCGTGGTCTTCGGCGACGCCGACTTCGCCTCCAACCGCTACCTGCGCGCCCTCTACAACCTCGACCTGGTGCTGAACGCCGTGCACTGGGCGACGCAGCGCGAGGTGGACATCACCCTGCGCCCCAAGGTGATCACGCCGAACCAGGCGCCGCTCACCCCCCGGCAGACCCTGGGGATGCTCTACGGGCTCGGCCTCCTGCTCCCCGAGCTGCTGCTGATCGCGGGCGCGGTGGCGTGGCAGCGGCGCCGGGGCGCCTAGGGCGCCCTCCCGATCTCAACCCCGCTGCTTGGGTTTGGTGGCGAGCGCGATGCCCTCGGCGCCGGCCTGCTCCGCGACGTCGAGAATGCTCACCGCATCGCCGAAGAGCACCTTCCGATCGCCGCGAAGCACCACCACCTTCTCCTTCGCGCCGGCGAGCGCCTCGCGGAGGGCCTCGGGCAGCTCCTCCCGGCTCACGGTGCGGTCGTTCACCTGGATCTCGCCGGCCTCGGTGAGCGTGACGCTCACGCCCTGGGGCGTGGTGGTCGACTGCGCCGCCTCGGGCAGGTTCACGTTCTTCCCCTGGCTCGAGATCACCGAGCTGGTCACCATGAAGATGATCAGCAGAACCAGGAAGATGTCCGTGAGCGGCGTGATGTTGATCTCGGCGACGATGTCGTCGCCGATCGGCTCGTCGGCGCTAGGCAGGGAGTGGATGGCCACCGGCCTGTCCTCCGGCCACGGGCGCGGGCTGGGCGCCCGATTCCACGTAGAGAAGGGCCTGGACGAAGCGGTCGCAGGCCTGCACGAGGGCGGCCTGGATGTGCCCGAC
>JALSIO010000782.1 GCA_026989995.1 Myxococcales bacterium | reverse complement strand
GCCCGCCCTCGAGGACGAGGCCACCGCGCAGCTCGCCGCCGACGTAGCGGTACGCCTCATTCGCCAGCCCGCCAGCCGACCCGCCGAGGTGCCCACCGGCTGAGCCGCGCGGGGGAGCGCGGCGGTGGAGAGCCCGACCCGGGTCGCGCCTCCTCGAGATCGGCCCACCGGATGCTCCGGTAGTCGAACCCTTCGCGAACGGCGTTGAACTTCACGACCTCGAAGTACGGCGAGAGATCGAAGTCCCGCGGTGCGAGCAGGGTCGGATCGCGCATCCGGAAGAGGCCGCGCGGCCGCCCCCGCCCCCGCAGGAAGAGGCGCTGGACCAGCGCAGGCACCGCGTTCCAACCGGACAGGGTGAGGTCCACCGTCCCGTCGTCCCGCACGATGGCCGGCAGGATCGGGAAGCGGACGGCGCCGAAGGCCCGGCCGAGCAGGCTGGTACAGATCACCTCGTCCGGCGCCGGGCTCCCGAGCCTTTCGGCGGGCGGTCGCCTCCGGAGGGTGAAGGGCAGCAGGTGGCGACAGAGATCCACGATGTTCTTGACGTCGTAGCGCCAGCCGATCGCGCCGATCGCCTCGTCGAGGATCACCCGCAGGTCCTCGGGCCGCAGCCCGTGCGGCCGGCAGAGACGGATGTTGAAGTCCACGTACTTGCGGAGTGGGGAGGCGACGACCCCGTGGACGAGCGCCTCGACGATCAGGTGGTCGGCGTCTTCGCCGAAGCACTCCCGCGCCCAGGCGGCGGTCTCCCCACCCCGCTGCAGGAGCTCGTCGCCGATGTACAGGGCGGCGTGCGACCAGGAGCTCCGGGTGAGATACTGGATGACCTGGGAGATGCGCTGGTCGCCCTCCACCAGGACGACGTCGCCCTTCCGGGCGTGGCGCCGGAGCGCCTCGGGATCGTTCCAGGTCCGCCGTTCGTACCCCGCCACCGGCTGCTGCAGGTAGCGGATCGCCAGGCGGGTCAGGGCTCTTCGGACCACGGGAGAGGGATCGGCAGATGCGCACCGCACTGGAGCCGCCGCTGCGGGCCCTCACCTGGCTCGTCCTCGGGGGATGGGTGGGTGTGCTCCTCTTCTTTCCCCTGGTGGTGGCACCCGCCATCCTGCGGGCCACCGCGGACCTGGGAAGCCCCGAAGCGGGCGCACGCCTGGTCGCCGAGGTGTTGATTCCCCTCGAGTACGCGGGGGTTGCGGCCGGCGCGATCCTCGCCGCGCTCGCGGCCGTCCGCCGCCTGGGCCCGGCGCTCGTGCTGCTTCCCCTGCTGCTCGGGGGGACCGCCCTGGCCGCCCACCTGTTCGTCACCCGGGAGATGGGGCGCATCCGGACCGCCGCGCTCGGCGCCGCGCCGGACCCGGCGCTGACCGAGCGCTACTTCCGGATGCACCGGCTCTCCCGCCGGCTCTACACCGCCATCGGGGCGGGCGCGCTGGTCTTCGCCGCGGGCCTCGTCGCGCGGGAGATGCGTGCGCCCGCCCGCCGGAACGTGCAGTGACCGGTCGCCCCCGGGTCGGACCGGCCTGACCAAAGCGGGATGACCGGGCAGTCGGGAGATCCTCCCCGGACGGCGAAAAAATCCGGGCCGATCGCAGGGCCGTGGTGTATCCTTCGCGCCGGCGGGAGGGATTGCGAAGCAATTCCAGCTACTTGTACCCGGCCGGCGAGCTGCCGGCCCTCGGGAGGCGGATTCCGGACCAGCTCCCCATGAGTCAGGACAACAAGAGCGTCACGATCAAGGCAACCGTGGAGTTCGTCGTCAACGGCAAGGCCCTCGAAGAGGCCTTTGCGGAGTACGACGAGCTGACGGTCGAATCCCTCCTCCGCGAGATCGTCGACAAGGCCATCGCCTGCGACCGGGTCGAGGTCCAGGTCGTCGACGGCCCCAACACCCTCGAAGAATACGACGAACTGGTCGAAGGCTCGGAGTAGGCGCGTCCTCGGAGTCCCCTCACCCGCCAGGCGAGCCGGGGCGTCCCTGGTCGCGTGGGACCGCCTCCGGCCCGAACAGCGGAAGCTGCTCGGGGAGCGTCCGCCCGGCGGGCTCCGTGGCCACGGCAGCCCGCCGGACACCGAGCCGGCCGGGCCGGTAGATGCCGAGCTCGCGGGCGCGCATCAGGATCCGCTCGTAGAGCCGCCAGAACCGGCGGCTGTGATCGAAGTGCGCGAGGTGCGCGAGCTCGTGGCAGAGCGTGTCCACGAGACTCGAGTAGCGCAGCGGACGCCCCGTCCGCGCGTGGAACAGACGGATCTTGATGGTTCCGTCGGAATAGCAGATGCCGTAGCGACGCTTCACGCGGGGCGACTCGGGCAGGATGGCCCGATACCGAAGGCCGAAGTGGGAAGCCAGGACCGCGCCGTCCCGGTTGAGCCGCCGGATCAGTTCCCCGGCCACCTCCGTGTCCACCCTTCGGCCACCCCTCCGCGTGAGCGCGCGAGAGCTTACCACGCTCTTCGCCGCCCCCGCCGGGCCGTGGGGAGGGCGCCACGGGCCGGCAGGCCCCCGAACGGCTCCATCAGAATCTCGCGATTTCGAGAGGAAAAAGTCGAAAATCTTCATTTGATCGAGATCGTTCGAATCCCGTCGAGGTCGGGAAAAGCCCGAAGCCGATTCGGATGCGCGCCCGCCGATCCACTCTCGCGGCGCCTCGCGAACCCCGCGAAATGGCAACCGGTTCCGATTCCGGAACGCCGGTTCTCCGACGCTGCGAGCGGCCTCGATGGCCTCTGCACGGATGTGTCGGCGTCCGCCCGCGATCCGGCATGCGCGCCGTTGCACGCGAACGCGGGGGTGTGATTTACTCCGTCCGTCTCCGGACGTTCACGGCCCGTGGGGCACCCAGACGGCTCCAGATCCCGTCAGATCGCCGGAAATCCGTGCCATGGCGCGCGTTTTCGGGTCCGCGGGAGTGGAGTCGGAGGGATCCCTTCGGCCGCGAACCGAGGGAGACGCCCCGACTCCTGCTGGAAGATCCGGTCGAACACCGGTGGAACGGAAAATCGGAAGCACCAGAACCTATGACCCTTCCCCCCAGGTTGTGGGACGGTGTGGTGCGTCGACTCGCGACCACCCTCGCGCCCTTCGTCGTGCGCGCCTGGATCGAGCCGCTGGCCATCCGCGAGGTCGAGGACGGCATCGCGCTGCTGTGCCCCTCGGCCTTTCACCGCGATCGCGTGCGGCGCCTCTACCTCGACGCCATCCGCGATGCGCTCGCCGCCGAGGCCGGCCGGCCCGTACCGGTCAGGCTCGTCCACGAGTCGGGCCGCGCGCGAAGCCCTGCCGGGAGCAACGACTCCGTGGGGGTGGGACACGGGCACCGACCCCTCCCCTCTGCCGCCACGGCGGAGGGGAGGGGCGGCGACCCGTCCGAGGGGCGTCCCACCCGCGCGGCGCCGCGGCCGGCACCGCGGCAGTTCTCCTTCGAGACCTTCGTCGTGGGCCCGTGCAACGCGCTCGCCCGGGAGGCGAGCCTGGCCGTGGCCCGGGGCAGGCAGCCGGGGCTCTCGCCCCTCTTCCTCGCCGCCGATGCCGGTCTCGGCAAGACCCACCTCGCGCGTGCGCTCGCCGCGGAAGCCGGCGAGCGGGGAGCGCGCATCATCTACACCTCGTCGGAGGCGTTCACCAACGAGCTTCTCGAAGCGATCCGAAGTCGCCGCACGGCGGGGTTCAAGCGCCGCTACCGCGCCGACTGCGACATCCTCGTCATCGAGGACCTGCAATTCCTGCGGGGCAAGAGGAGCACGCAGCTCGAGCTCTTCCACACCGTCGAGCACCTGCTCGACGCCGGCGGGCGTGTCGTGGTCACCGCCGACCGGCTGCCCCGACGCATCCCCGATCTGGACCCGCGCCTCCGCTCCACCCTCGCCAGCGGCCTGGTGGCCGAGATCGAGCCCCCCGATGCCTCGGTGCGGCGCGGGATCCTGCGTGCCCGGGCCGCAGCCGGCGGGGTCCGGCTGCCCGAGCCCTGCCTGGAGCGGCTGGTGGAGGCGGTCCGGGGAAGCGTTCGCGATCTGGAGGGTGCCCTGATCCAGGTGGTCGCCACGGCATCGCTGCTCAAGCGCCCCATCGACCTCGAGCTCGTGGAGTCCGCCCTTCGGAAGGTCGCCCCCGAGCCGGAGCCCGTCCTGCTCGAACCGGAGGACGTGGCAGCGGTGGTGGCGGCCTTCTTCAAGACCAGCCGGGAGGCCCTCGCCTCCCGTTCGAGGCGCCGCGATGCCGTCGTGCCGCGGCAGCTCGCGATGTACCTCTGCCGCCGCTACACCGACGCCTCACTCTCCCGGATCGGCCGCGCCTTCGGCCGGGACCACCCGGCGGTGGCCCACGCCATCCGCGTGGTCGAGCGGCGGATGCTCGAGCGCGCGCCCGTCCGCTACCAGGTCGAGGCGCTCGCGGCACGGCTCGACGACGTGGTGCGCGAGCGGAGCGGGAGCCTGCCGGGCCGCGATCGGGCGCCGCGCCGGTCGGCTGCCCCGCGGGTTCAGGAGTAGGCGCCGAGCGCCCGGGCCGCCTCCTGCTCGCGGCGGACGCCCGCGCGGAACCGCTCCGGGCCACCCAGCTCCCGCAGGGGCCTCGGCTCCCGCGAGGGCGGATCCTTCTCGGGGTCGTCGAAGCGCCGGAGGATCCGATAGGTGGTCGAACGCTCCACCGGGACCCGGCCCACCTCGCGAACCAACCGTCGGATCTCCTCCGGGGGCAGGTTCTCCCCGAAGTCGGCACCCGACTCCCGGCTGATGGACTCTTCCATCAGCGTGCCGCCGAAGTCGTTGGCACCGGCGAGCAGACCCATCTGGGCGAGCTTCGGCCCCATCTTGACCCACGATACCTGGATGTTGGGGATGAGCGGCCGGAAGAAGAGCCGCGCCACCGCCACCACGGCGAGGTCCTCCACCATGTTGGCGCCGGGTCGTGCGTGGATGTGCCGGAAGAGTCGGTTGCGCTCGTGGATGAAGCCGAGGGGCACGAACTCGGTGAAGCCCCCGGTCTCGCGCTGGATGTCCCGCAGCAGCCCGAGGTGGCGAGCCACGTCGGCCGCGGTCTCGACGTGCCCGTACATCACGGTCGAACTCGAGCGCAGGCCCACCCGGTGGGCGGTCTTCACGATCTCCACCCAGCGCGCAGTCATGAGCTTGCGCGGCGCGATCACCCTCCGGATCCGGTCGTCGAGGATCTCCGCAGCGGTCCCCGGAATGGTGCCGAGGCCCGCCTCCTTGAGCCACAGCAGGTAGTCCTCGAGGGACATGCCGCTCTTGCGGTGCCCGTAGTCGATCTCCTCGGGGGAGTAGGCGTGGATGTGCAGCTCGGGAAAGGCGCCGTGGATGGCCTCGAGAATCTCGCGGTAGTGCCTGTGGTCCTTGCGGGGGTGGATGCCGCCCTGGATGCACACCTCGGTCGCACCCCGCTCCACCGCATCGCGGCAGCGGTCGAGGATCTCCTCCAGGCTCCGGTCGTAGGCGTCGCCGTCGGCCTCGTGCCGCGAGAAACCGCAGTAGGTACAGCCGACGTAGCAGACATTGGTGAAGTTGATGTTGCGGTTCACGACGAAGCTCACGTCGGGGCCGCAGTCCTCCTCGCGCGCGACGTCGGCGGCCCGGAGCAGGGCGTGGAAGTCGCTTCCTCGCGCGCGGAGCAGACGCTCGGCCTCCTCGACGCCGAGGGTTCGCCCCACGAGCGCCCGTTCGAGGATGCGGCCCACCTCGGGGGACGGGCGAAACAGGCGATCGGCGAGGCTCATGGCATTCCTCCCGCGTCCGGACGCTTGAAACCCTCTTCGTCGGCGAATCGCCGGACGGCGTCGGCCACCTGTGGATCGAGCCACCCCTCGGGATTCCGCACCCGGTCCGGGTAGACGGGAAGGCGCTCGCGCAGCCGCCCGCCCGCGGCCTCGGTGCGCTCCCGCAGCGCCCGGAGGGTGGGCCAGGGCGCCTCCGGATTGATGTAGTCGACCGTCACGGGCGAGACGCCTCCCCAGTCGTTCACGCCGGAGGCGACGAGCTCCTCGAGGACGCTCGGCCCGAGGTTCGGGGGAGCCTGCACGCTCATCCGCGGTCCCAGAACCAGGCGCGCGAGCGCCACCCACGACGCGACTTCGGCATCGGAAAGCGGCGCGCGGTAGCGCATGGGCGTGGAGGGCTTCGGGTGGAAGGGCTGGACGATCACCTCCTGGATATGGCCATGGCGGGCGTGGAGGTCGCGGATCACCAGCAGGCTCTCCACCCGCTCCGCGGGCGTCTCGCCGATCCCGAGCAGGATGCCGCTCGTGAACGGGATCCGGAGCTCCCCCGCCTCCTCGTGCATCCGGATCCGCACCGCCGGCTCCTTGTCCGGCGCGTAGTAGTGCGGGCCTCCCTTCTCGCGGAGCCGACGGCTGGCGGTCTCCAGCATGAGCCCCATGCTCGCGTTCCAGGGCCGCAGCCGCTCCATCTCCTCGGCGCGGAGGATCCCGGCGTTCGTGTGGGGGAGAAGCCCACCCTCGAAGGCGCGGCGGCAGGCGACCTCCAGGTACTCCGAGGTGGCGCGGTAGCCCTCCTCGGCCAGCCAGCGCCGATAGCCGCGCCAGGCCTTCTCGGGCTTGTCGCCCAGACAGAAGAGCGCCTCGCTGCAGCCCGTGGCGAGGCCACCGCGAACCAGCTCGTCCACCTCGTCGAGCCCGAGCGTGTGGGCCTCGGCCGAGTCCTCGGGCTTCGCGAAGGTGCAGTACGCGCAGCGGTTCCGGCAGAGGTTCGTGAGCGGAATGAAGACGTTGCGGGAGAAGGTGACGAGGTCGCCCCAGCCAGCGCGCTTCATCTCGAGGGCGGCCTCGCGGACGCGGCCGGCGACCCGCTCCTCCGGGAGGTGCTCCGCGATCCGGAAGGCGGCCTCGGGCTCGAGCCCGCCGGCCTCCTGGGCCTCGTGCAGCCACCGCTCGAGCTCCGACACGGAAAGGGAAAGCGCACGGGGCGCGGGACGCTCGGCCACGACTCGGCTCGGGGGGGCGGTCAAGGGCGGACTCCTCGCGGGGAGCGGATCCCGGCGTGCAACGACGCGAGGATACCACGCAGCCCGCGCGAGGCGCGTCGAACGGAGCGGCCGGGGGAGCTGCGAAGCGCGGGGTGGAGGCGCCGGGCGCGCGGCTTCGGATCAGCCATCGCCGAGACCGATCCAGCCCCGGAGGGTCTCCGGATCGGTCTCGTGGAGGAAGTCGCCGACGGCCCGACCCGGCGGGCAGTGCTCCCGGATCGCCCGGAAGAGCCCCACCAGGGCGGGGCGCATCTGCTCCTCCGGCAGCCGCGGAAAGAGCACGTGGCCGAGGCGGGTACCCTCGCGGGAGCCGCCGACCAGGATCACGTGGTCGTTCTTGCCGTACCCGTAGATCCCGATCTCCGCCGTGGGCGGGCGGGCGCACATGTTGGGGCACCCCGTCATGCGGATGACCGCGTCCACGTCGCCGAGGCCGGCCTCCTCGATGGCGTCGATGTAGCTCGGAAGGATGGTCTCGGCCTCGGTCATTGCGAGGCCGCAGGTCGGCTTGGCCGGACAGGCCATGGCGTTGGCCCGCACCCGGGACACCCCCTCCGGCCCGGCGATGCCGTGCCGCGCGAGGATGCCCTCGAGGGCGGCCCGATCCCGCACACCGAGCAGCAGGAGATCTTGTTGCGGCGTCAGCCGCACCTCGAGGCCGAGCTGCTCCACGGCTTCGCGGACCGCGCGGCGACGCGCCCCGGCGAGGCGCCCGTTTTCCACGTGAAGCCCGTAGTAGTGCCCGCCCCCGCGCTGCTCGTGCCAGCCGAGGTGCAGGCGCATGGGACCGAGGGGCTGGGGATCGCCGTCCTCGAGCTCGATCTTGAAGCGGCTCCGGAGCTCCCGGTTGACGGCGTCGAGGCCGAGCCGCCGGAGCGTGTACTTCCAGCGCGCCCGGCGGCGGTCCTTGCGCTCGCCGTGGTCCCGCTGCAGGATGGCAATCGCGAGCACGGCCGGAACCACCTCGTCGCGGCGGATGCGCCCGTGGTACAGACCAAGGTAGGGCGCGGTGATCGGCATGTTGTGGGTCATGCCGAGGCCCCCGCCGGAGTAGAGGTCGAAGGACTCTCCGTCGGCCCGCCCGTCCCGCACCACCGGCACGAGGCCCACGTCCTGGGTGAGCACGTCGATGGAGTTCTCCTCCGGGTGGCCGATGCCGATCTTGAACTTGCGGGGCAGGTAGTGGAGACCGTAGAGGGGCTCCTCCGGGTTCACCGGCCCGAGCTTCCGCCCCGCCTCGTCGGTGAGCCAGATCTCGAAGTAGGCGCTGGTCTTCGGGGCGAGCTCCTCTGCGATGGCCTCGGCGAGTTCGCGCCCGCGGACCTCGTGCACCGGGTCGAGGTCGTCGATGGGTGAGACCATGACGTTGCGGCTGACGTCGCCGCACGCACCGAGGGTGGCCCGGTCGCGGTAGCCGCGGTTCAGGTGGCGGATCAGCGGCGCGAGGTGGGGGCCGTAGACCCGGTGGTACTGCAGGCCCTGCCTCGAGGTGATGCGGAGGGTGCCGTCACCGTGGAGGTCGGCGGCCTCGTCGAGCGCCACCCATTGGGCGGCCGTCAGCCGGCCGCCCCCGGGGTTCCGGATCCGGACCATGAAGAAGTGGTCGTCGGTCTTGCGCCCCCGCTCGCCCCGGGCCTGCTGGCGGTAGACCCCGAAGAACTTCGAGAGCTCCTTGGCCTCGTTCGACAGCGTGACCCGCTCA
>JALSIO010000781.1 GCA_026989995.1 Myxococcales bacterium | reverse complement strand
CGGCGGAGATCCCCGTCGTCTGCGATCCCGCTCGGTTCCACGTAGACCAGGCCGCGGACGGGCCGGCGCGTGAAATCCATCGGACGGGCGTGGGGCTGGCGAAGCGCTTCGTCGTAACCCTCTGGCCCGACCCGCACCATGAGCTCGGTTCCCAGCACACCGCAGCAGAGATTGCCGCGGAGGAGGAAGGCGAGCCCGCCGAACATCCGGCGTTCGACGACCTCCGGATGGCTGTGGAGCACGCTTCGCACGCGGTCGGCGAGTGCCTCGTCGTAGACCATGGCCGGCTCCTTTCCGCCCCGGGCGGAGGAGGGATCGGGCCCGGAGCTGCAGGCGACGAAGGCGGACCGGGAACCGATGCAGCGCCGGCAGGAATCGAGCACCCGGAGAAGCCTCGACCCGCCCCATCATCTTGGCTCATCTGGCTGCCCGGCGCCGGTCGTCGGAACACGGATGCCCCACGGGCCATTCACCCGTGGGGCATCCGCGGCCCTTCGACGACCGGGAGCGGTCGGCGAGGCCGTCGAGGGACGGGCTTCAGGAGCCCTTGGATGGGCCCGTCTCCGGGACCGCGCCCTGCGCCCCCGACGTCGTCGTGTGGGCCTCGCCGCTCTCGCGCCGCAGCCAGCCGGTCACCCGGTGCCAGTAGCTCCGCAGGCGCTCGGTGGCTCCGGGCTCCTCGATCTTGGCCGCGAGATCGGTGACCTGGCGCTCGAGCTCGGCCACCTCCTCGGCGCGGGCCTGCCCGACCAGCCCCCGGTAGGTCTCGAGGTGCACGCGGGCCCGGGCGAGGTTTCGGCGGGCTCCCTCGATGCGGCCATCGGCCAGGTTCCGCTCGGCCAGCCGCAGCGCGCTTTGGGCCTCCACCAGGGGATCGTCGATTTCGTCGCTCCGGAAGTGGATCCCGTTGGTCTGGGCCAGCACGAGCTGTGCGAGCGCGGCCACCGGCTCGTCGAGCAGGGCCTCGGCCCGCGCCAGCTTGCGCTCCACGTAGGAGAGGTCCACCAGCACGGAGGTGTAGATCAGATCCGCATCCGTGAGCTCGACGCCGCGGACCGCGGCCTGCTCCTTCCTCGCGTCGACAATGGGCCGGACCACCTCCATCTCGACCAGCCCCTGGAAGATCGGAATCATGTCGTCCTGTACCCGCCGCACATCGCGATAGACCTCGTTTCCGGACGAATCCTTCACGGCGGTCACGACTTCGGTCACCGGGAGCATGTCGCGGACGACCCGGACCAGTGTGCGGGCCTTCTGGATCTCGGTGCGGGCCCCCTCGCGGTCCTGGTCCGCGAGCTTCTCGGTCGCGCCGTTCAGGTGGGCCACGACCTGTGCCGTGAGCAGGGAAGCCTGGCGCAGACCCTCGGAGAGAGCTCCCCTTCGACCCTGCGTTCCACCACCGTCTCGTAGCCCCCGGCGCGGCTCACCTCCCGCTCGACCGCCGCGAGGGCGCCGGCCGCCGAAAGCGAAGTCACGAGCGCGAGCGCCGTCGCGGCGCGGCGCATCTTCCGAAGAGTCATCTTCGTCCTCCTCCGGGCGCGCGCGTGGCCAGGCCCGCCGTTGCTTCGGGACCCTTCCTGTTCACGAACAGGAAGGTGTCAACCTCGGGCTGCGGATCCGACACGGCGGGCGGTCAGGCTCTCCGGCTCCGCGCGGCCGGGTCCTGCGCCGGGTCCGGACACGGTCGGCCCCAGTCGGGAAGCGCGCGGCGGCCCAGCAGGGCCTCGGCGGCGAGCTCGCCGGCCAGCGGGGCGAGCGCCACGCCGTGCCCGGCGAAGGCACCGGCCAGTGCCACGCGCGGGCTTTCGGGATGGAGGCAGAGCAGCGGAACCGCGCCGGTCCGGAAGCAGACCGGGCCCGCGAAGCGCCGGCGGACCCCGAGCCCGCGGAACCGGGGAGTGAGCCCCCGGAGCCGATCCTCGAGCTCGCGGATCGCCCGGGCGAACGCACCCCGGTCGATGCGCCGGTTGGGGAGCTGCTCCGGATCGCCGCGGACGAGGCCGGCGCCGAGCATCAGCGCCCCGTCGGGCAGCGGCCGCCCCCAGAGGTAGGGGAGATCCACCGTGTAGAAGGGCCTCCCGCCCGCGGGCCCGAGCCCCGCATCCCGAGGGAGCGGAGCCGTCACGAGCGCCGGGGTGAGCGCGGCGTGGAGCTCGCCTGCCTCCGGAACCAGCCCGCCCGTGAAGGCCCCGGCCGCCACCACCACGAGCCCCGCGGAGAGGCCCCCCGCAGTGGTCTCGAGCGCGGGGGCCGGCATCGCGCGGAGGCGGCTCGCGCGGACGCCTTCGTGGATGCGGGCGCCGGCGCGGGTCGCGGCCGCGGCCATGCCCGAGAGCAGGGCCCCGGGATCGAGGGTGCCCCCCGGCACCTCGGCCGCGGGCACCAGCCAGCGACCGGCATCACGCCAGCCTCGTTCGCGCCAGGGCCCTTCGGCGCGCTCGCGGTGGGCCAGCTCGAGGCAGCCCGGAAGCTCGAGACCGCATTCGATCCCGTCGCGGCGGATCCGCTCCCGCAGCGCCTCGATGGCGCTCCCGAGCCCGGGGAGCTCACCGGCCGCGGCCCCCTCCAGCACGACCCCGCCGCTCCGGCCACTCGCCCCCCCACCGACCCGCCCCCCCTCGAGGACCACCACCTGCAGGCCCGCGGCCGCGAGGCTTCGGGCCGCGGCGAGGCCCGCGAAGCCCGCGCCGATCACGACGGCGTCGGCGCTTCGCGGAAGCGGCGCCGAAGGGATCCGGAACCGGAACCGCCACGGAGGCGCCCCCCATCGCGGCCCCACCACCGGGGACTTCAAGGGGGGGAGCCTCCGAAAGGAGCTCGCCGGCTCGCCACCGACGCAGCAGAGTGCTTCCGGGCGACCGCGGGGTGGCTGGGATCGACTCGCACGGCTGTGCTCCTCCTCGGCCGCATCCGGCCCGCGACCGGCCGCCCGGACCCGGCCGGTCCGCTAGCGTAGGGGCGCCCGGAGGGGGACGCCCATGCGTGAAGCCTGTCTGCCTCGTCCTCGGAGCCGGCACCGGCATCGGCGGCCACGTCGGCATGCGCTTTGCGCGCGAGGGCGATCACGCGGTCCTCTGCCGCCGAACGGATCGAGCCGGGCTCGATCGCCCGGTCGGGGAGATCGAGGCCGCAGGCGGCGCCGCCACCGGATTCCTCGTCGATGCGGCCCTCCCGGACACCGTCGAGGATCGGGTGGCGGCGGTGGAGGAGGAGATCGGCCCCATCGAGGTGGCGGTCTTCAACCTCGGCACCCACTCCGACCGGCGGTGGTGGAGCCACTGAGCCGCCCTCCCCGAAAGGGGCAGCAAGGCCGGCAGCCCGCAGGGCAGCGGCGCCGCCGCACGCCCCGGACCCGGAAGCTCCCGGCCGGAGGAGGGCCTCCGAGCCCTCCGGAGTGCCGCGGGGGTGGGCCCTCCTGGATTCGAACCAGGGACCATCCGGTTATGAGCCGGTTGCTCTATCCGCTGAGCTAAGGGCCCGCGGGCAGAACATCGCGCCGGGACGGGGCGGGCGCCAGCAACGGCGAGTACGAGGCGGGGCGCGCTCACTCGATCCGCAGGCGCCGCATCTTCTTCCACAACCCCTCCCGGGTGATCCCGAGCGCCCGGGCGGTGCGGGTCCGGTGGCCGCCCTGCGCATCGAGGGCGCGGCGGATCAACCACGCCTCCATCCGGTCGAGGGACTCCCGGAGGGTCTCGCCCGGGGCACAGCGCGCCTCACAGGCCTCCACCTCGCCGCGGATGTGCGGAGCGAGGGCATCGACGCCGAGGGTGCCTCCGGGTTCGGCGAGGGCGAGGAGCCGCTGGACCTCGTTCTCGAGCTCGCGGACGTTGCCCGGCCAGGGGTATCCGAGCAGTGCGCGCATGGCGGCCGGCGAGAGCCGGCAGCCGGGCCGCCCCTCCCGGCGCCCGTGCCGTTCGAGGAAGTGCTCGACCAGCGGTGCGATGTCCTCGGGGCGCTCCCGAAGCGGAGGCAGGTCGAGGGGGAACACCGCAAGGCGGTAGAAGAGGTCCTCGCGGAACCGTCCGGCGGCCACCTCCCGCCGCAGGTGGCGGTGGGTGGCGGCGACGAGGCGGACGTCCACCCGCCGGGGCCGGGTCCCACCCACCGGCCGGACCTCCCGCTCCTGGAGCACGCGAAGAAGCTTGGCCTGAAGCGCCGTGCTGGTCTCGGCCACCTCGTCGAGGAAGAGGGTGCCGCCGTCCGCCTCGACGAAAAGGCCCGGGCGGTCCCGGTCCGCGCCCGTGAAGGCCCCCCGGACCGAGCCGAAAAGCTCGCTTTCGAGCAGCGTCTCGGGAAAGGCGGCACAGTTGAGCGCCACGAAGGGCTTGCCGGACCGGCGGCTCCCCTCGTGGATCGCGCGGGCGAGGAGCTCCTTGCCGGTCCCGGTCTCCCCGTGGATCAGCACGGTGGCGTTCGAGGCCATGGCCCGTTCGGCGAGGGCGAGCAGATCCTCCATGGCACGGCTCCGCGCCACGATCCCGAACCGCCCGGCGCGGGGACCCACCGGGGGCGGCAGCGGGTCGCGGCCGAGGGCCCGGGCGCTCCGGGCGATCTCGGCGAGGTGGTCGAGCCGGTGCAGGAGCTCGGCGAGGCGCTCCGACTCTCCCGGGAGGTCCCCGAGCAGCAGTACCTCGTCGGCGCCCTCCCCGACCACGACCCCGGGGTCACCCGAGCCGAGGAGGCTCAGCACGGGGGGCAGGCCCGGCCCGGCCCGGGCCACCAGCCGCCGCACGCCGTCGCGACTCGCCTCGGCCGTGCCGAGGTCGAGGACCACGGCGTCGAAGGCGCCGAGCGGGAGGGCGAGGGCATCGTCCACGTCGCGGGCCCACGCGATGTCGAGGGTCGGGAGGGCGGACAGGCGATCGAGGCGCACCGACTCGGCGGTGCCCACGAGGAGGATGGATCGGAGGGGAGGCATGGTGATCCGCACCGGGACCCATGGGGCGGAGCCCCTACCCCGAGCAACCCCCGTGCCAGTGCCCGGCGGCGTTCGGGAAACGCCGGGGGACGCGCAGCCGGGCCCGGGCCGCCGGCATCCGGCCCGGGCCGCCGAACAGCGGCCCCGCGTTCGCGTGCGGCCCGTGAACGCCGAGCCGCGGCCGGCCCACCGGCGACGTTGCCACCCGGGGGACGAGCTGCCACCATGCGGCCATGACCACGAGAGCTTCCGGCCACGCGGTGGCGGTGATCGGCGGAGCCACCGCCGGCGCGGAGGTGGCGGGCAGCCTCGCCGACCGCGGTGCCACGGTGGTCGTCTTCGAGCAGAACCGCCGGCCCTTCGGCAAGATCGAGGACGGCCTGCCCCGCTGGCACGTCGCACTCCGGCGCAAGGAGTACGAGGTCATCGAGGCGAAGCTCTCGCGCCCCGGCGTCCACTTCGTGCCGCACACCCGGCTGGGCCGGGACCTCGACTTCCACGACCTCACCTCGAACTGGGGCTTCCACGCCGTCGTGCTCGCCAACGGGGCGTGGCGGGACCGGCCCCTGCCGGTGGAGGGGGCCGACGACTTCGTCGGACGCGGGCTCGTCTACCAGAATCCCTTCGTGATCGCCTTCAACCACGCGGAGGACCCGGCCTGGGAGGGGCCGCGCCACGAGATCCCCGACGGGGCCCTGGTGGTGGGCGGCGGCCTGGCCTCCATCGACGTGGTGAAGATCCTCATGCTTGAAACCACGCGCGCCGCGCTTCGGGCGCGCGGTATCGAGCAGGACCTCATCGAGCTCGAGGTGAAGGGGATCCCGAAGGCCCTCGAGGCCCACGGACTCCGCTTCGAGGAGCTCGGTCTCCGCGGTGCCACGCTCTTCTACCGGCGGACGTCAGCGGACATGCCGCTCATGGAGATGCCCGAAGGCGCCCCGCCGGCGCGGCAGGAGAAGGTCCGCCAGGGGCGGGTCCGCATGCTCGAGAAGGCCCGCTCGAAGTACCTCTTCGACTTCGAGCCCCTGGCCTCCCCCGAAGGCCTGCTGGTCGAGGATGGCCGCCTGGCGGGCCTCCGATTCCGACGCAACCGGATGGAGGAGGGACGGCCGGTTCCCACCGATGAACGCTTCGATCGCCGGGGATCCCTGGTGATCTCGTCCATCGGAAGCATCCCCGAGCCGATCCCCGGAATCCCGCGCAAGGGCGAGCTGTACGCCTTCACGGATTGGGACGTGGGCCGCCTCGAGGGCTACCCCACCGTGTTCTCCGCGGGCAACGTGGTGACGGGGAAGGGCAACATCGTGGCTTCCCGGAAACACGCCGCCCGGGTGCAGGCGGTGGTGGAGCATTTCCTCGGGCTGGCTCCCGGGGGTTCCCACGAGGGCGAGGAGGCCATGCTCGATCCGGTCCGGAAGGAGGCCCGTCGCCTCGCCGAGCGGGTGCTCCGCGACCTCGCGCCCAGCCCGCCGCTTTCCACGGGCGAGACCGAGGCCCTGCTGCGGCGGGTGGGTGAGCGGCAGCGCGCCGTCGGCTACGACGGCGACCTCGCCGCGTGGATCGCGGCGGCCCCCCCGGTCTGAGCCGGTCCCCGCCGGGAGCCGCCCACCCGGGACGGTCAAGCGGCGACGCGCAGGATCCGATCCGATCCCCACGCAGTCACGTCCGCCAACCGACCGAGGTATCCGCCCTGCGCGCCTTCGGGGACCTGCCCATCCGCCGGAAGCTGACCCTGCTGATGGCCGTCACGAGCGGCCTCGCACTGCTGCTCGCGGCGGTGGCCTTCTCCGTCCACGAGCTGGTCACCTTCCGCCGCACCGCCGAGGACAAGATCCGCGGCGTCCTCGAGGTGGTGGCCGCCAACAGCCGCGCCTCGGTGAGCTTCCTCGACGCGGAGGCCGCCCGGCGGACCCTGGCCGGGCTGCAGGCCCTCGAGGCCGTGGAGGGTGCCTGCCTCTACGCGGGAACGGAGCTTCTCGCCGAGCACCGCCGGCCCGGGGCGCCGCCCTGCCCCCACGAGCTGCCGCCGGCGGCGGCGCGCCCCCACGCGCCCTTCTTCTCGGAGGGGCTCCTGGTGGAGACCCCGGTGGTCCTCGACGGCGAACCGGTGGGGACCCTGGTCGCCCGCTACCGCATGGGCGAGGCCTTCGCCGAGGTCGCGCGCTTCGGCGGAATCGCACTCGGCGCCATGGGGGCATCGCTTCTCGCCGCGCTCCTGCTCGCCCGGCGCTGGCAGCAGCACGTGACCACCCCGGTGGAGCGCATGGTCGAGCTCGCCCGGCGGGTCTCGGAGGCCCAGGACTACTCCGTTCGGGCCGAGCCCTACCAGCGCGACGAGCTCGGCGAGCTCACGGCAGCGTTCAACCGCATGCTCGACATCATCGAAAACCACCGCGCCCACCTCGAAGAGGAGGTTCAGCGGCGGACGGCCGAGCTGCAGGTGGCGCTCCGCCGGGCGGAGGAGGCCGCCGTCGCCAAGAGCGAATTCCTCGCCAACATGAGCCACGAGATACGCACGCCGATGAACGGGGTGCTCGGGATGCTCCACCTGCTGCTCGAGTCCGATCTCGACCCCGAGCAGAGGGATCTCGCGGCCACCGCCCGGGACAGCGCGGATGCGCTGCTCGTGATCCTGAACGACATCCTCGACTTCTCCAAGGTCGAATCCGGCCAGCTCGAGCTCGAGCGGGTCCCCTTCGACATGCGGGAGATCGTGGACGAGGTCGCAGAGCTCCTCGCCCCGCGGGCCCACGCCAAGGGCCTCGCCCTCGGCGTCCGCTACGACCCCGAAGCCCCCCGCCGGCTGATCGGGGACCCGGCGCGGATCCGGCAGGTCCTGCTGAACTTCGCCGGCAATGCGATCAAGTTCACCGAACAGGGTCACGTGCTCATCGAGGTGGCACTCCTCGCCCGGGGTCAGGGCACTGCCGGGTCCGGGGACGGGCCGGATGCGATGGAGCGTCCGCGCGAGGCACTCATTCGCATCGCGGTGGAGGACACCGGCATCGGCGTCCCGCCCGACAAGATCGAGACCATCTTCGACAAGTTCACCCAGGCGGACGCCTCGACCACGAGGAAGTACGGAGGCACCGGGCTCGGGCTCGCCATCAGCAAGCGACTCGCGGAGCTGATGGGCGGCAGCATCGGCGTGGAGAGCACGGTCGGCGCGGGATCCACCTTCTTCTTCGACGTACCCCTCGAGCTCGACCCGACTTCTCCGGCGGAGCCTCCCCGTCGAAGCGAGCTCCGCGGCCTTCGGGCCCTGGTGGTGGACGACCACGCAGTCAACCGGCGAATCCTGGGGGAACTGCTCACGGGCTGGGGCATGCGCCACGAGACGGCGGCCTCCGCAGCCCAGGCGATCGAGCGGCTCCGCCGCGCCAGGGACGAGGGAGATCCCTTCGATCTGGTCCTCCTCGACCACCAGATGCCCGAGGAGAGCGGGCTCGACCTCGCCCGTCGGCTGCGGGCGGAGCCCGAATCGGGCGAACCGCTGCTCGTCCTGCTGAGCTCCCTCGGGCTCCACCCGGAGACGCGCACCGCCTCGCAGCTCGGCGTGCGGGCGGTCCTGACGAAGCCCGTGCGCCCCTCCCAGCTCCTCGACACCCTCGCGCTCTGCTTCGGGGCCGTGGGCGAGGAGGAGCGGGCCCGCCGGCGGGGCGGCGAGCGCAGGCGAGGGGAGCGCCGACGCGGAGACCGCCGCAGACGGCCGGCGGAAGACGGACCCTTCCGGGGCCGTCGGGTGCTCCTGGCCGAGGACAACCCCGTGAACCAGAAGGTCGCGGTCCGCATG
>JALSIO010000780.1 GCA_026989995.1 Myxococcales bacterium | reverse complement strand
GCGTCGAGCCAGGTCCAGACGCCCAGGGTTCCGAGCCGGGTGACGTCCATGCCTTCTCTCCTTCCACGGGGTTCGACCTGCGCCCCGCCCGCCGCCCTGCGGCGGGGCCGGCGCCGCCCGCGGCTTGCACCGGCGCAGGCCGGGCCGGATCCGGGCGACCGGGTGGGCGATCGTAGCCCAGCGGGCGTCCGCTCGGGTATAAGAGCGGGGCGGGCGCGGGCAGGCGGGCAGGCCCGGAGCCGGAAGGGGGGGACACCATGGGACGGAGCCCGGACGGGCTGTCGAGGAGGTGGGCCGGGAAGGCGGCTCTGCTCCTCCCCACCATCGCGGCGATCGCGGCGGTCGCGGCAGAGGGCCCGGCGCGGGCGGGCGGGCGCGCCGCCGCTCCACCCGGGGTGGGCGCCGTGGACGATGCGCGCCTGCGGGCCGCCGACTCGGAGCCGCAGAACTGGCTCACGCACGGCCGCACGTTCTCCGAGCAGCGGTACAGCCCGCTCGCCCGCATCCACACCGGGAACGTCTCCCACCTCGTGCGCGTCTGGAGCTTCGAGACGGGACTTCGCCGCGGGCACGAAGCCACGCCGCTGGTGGTCGATGGGGTGATGTTCGTCACCGGTCCGTGGAGCGTGGTCTTCGCGCTCGACGCCCGCACCGGGGAGCTTCTGTGGCGACACGACCCGCAGGTGGACCGCCGCGTGGGGCAGCGCGCCTGCTGCGACGTGGTCAACCGCGGGGTCGCCGTCTACCGGGGGCGGGTCTTCGTCGGTGTTCTCGACGGGCGCCTTCAAGCGCTCGACGCCGCCACCGGGAAGCTGCTCTACGAGGTGCAGACCGCGGACCCGGCCCGCGACTACACCATCACCGGTGCGCCGCGGGTGGTCAAGGGCCGGGTGATCATCGGAAATGGCGGCGCGGAGTACGGTGTGCGCGGCTACGTCTCGGCCTACGACGCGGAGACGGGTCGACTTCTCTGGAGGACCTACACGGTTCCGGGGAATCCGGCCGAGGGCTTCGAATCCCCGGCCCTCGAGCGCGCTGCGAGGACCTGGCGCGGCCGCTGGTGGGAGCTCGGGGGCGGGGGAACCGTGTGGGATTCCATGGCCTACGACCCCGAGCTCGACCTCCTCTACGTCGGAACCGGCAACGGCTCGCCCTGGAATCGGGAGCTGCGGAGTCCCGGAGGCGGCGACAATCTCTACCTCTCATCCATCCTCGCCCTCGACCCGGACGACGGACGCCTCGTGTGGCACTACCAGACCACGCCCGGCGACACCTGGGATTTCACCGCGACGCAGCACCTGATCCTGGCCGATCTCGAGATCGGCGGTGTCCGGCGGCCGGTGATCATGCAGGCGCCGAAGAACGGCTTCTTCTACGTCCTCGATCGCCGCACCGGCGAGCTCCTCTCGGCGGATCCCTACGTGCAGGTGACGTGGGCCGACGGCGTCGATCTCGGGACCGGCCGTCCGCGGGAGCGGCCGGAGGCGCGCTATCGGGGGGGCCTCACCCTCGTCCGCCCGACTCCCTTCGGCGGGCACAACTGGCAGCCCATGTCCTTCAGCCCGCGAACCGGCCTCGTCTACATCCCCGCCCAGGAAGTGCTCGGCGCCTACGCGCCGGCGTCGCGTTTCGAACCCCGGCCGGGTCACTTCAACACCGGGACGGACCTCTCCGTCTTCGCGGCGCTCACGCGGGAGTTCGCGAGAGGGCACCTGCTCGCCTGGGATCCGGTGGCGCGGCGCGAGGTCTGGCGTCATCCCTACGCGATTCCCTGGAACGGCGGCACCCTGGCCACCGGGGGAGACCTGGTCTTCCAGGGCACCGCCGATGGCCGCTTCCTCGCCTTCGACGCCCGCACCGGGAGGCTCCTCTTCGAGGCCCATACCGGCAGCGGGGTGGTGGCAGCGCCCATCACCTACGAAGCGGGCGGGACCCAGTACGTGACCGTGGTGGCCGGCTGGGGCGGGGCCTTCGCCCTCGTCGGGGGCGATGCGGCAGCGGACGGCCGGGCGGCGCCGGGGCGGGTGCTCACCTTCGCGCTCTTCGAGGCCCCGGTCACGCCCGAGCTCGTGCGCGAGGCCCTCGAGGGGCGTCCGGCCTCGACCCGCGCGGGCGACGACGCCTACCACGTGCACTGCGCGCGGTGTCACGGGGTGGGCGCGGTATCCGCGGGCGTGATCGCCGATCTCCGGGAGAGCTACCGGCGAAGCCCGGCCTCCTTCGCGGCGGTGGTGGCCGGCGGCCTCCCGGACCGGGGCATGCCGGCCTTCGGGGAGGTGCTCTCCGCCGACGAGATCGCCGCGATCGAGGCCTACGTGGCCGCGCGGGCGGCGGACTAGCCCTCGTGCCCGGAGGCACCGCCGGCCGGGGCGGGAGCCGCCGGCTCCCGCCCCGGCCGGCGCTTCCAGATCGGGCGGATGGGTGCGGTTCCGCGCATCTGCTCCGGGGTGTAGCCCCCTGCCGCGTGCGCCGGCCCCGGATATCCGAGCCGCCGCCACCCGGCGAAGTCGCGGTTGCCCCCGTGCCGCGGGTCGCAGAGGAAGCCGAGCAGGGCCTCGAGCCGGAGCACGTCGAAGAAGGCCCGGGGCGGGGGTTCCGGGGGCCATCCGGGGAGCTCGCCGCCCGCGAGCCCGGCGAGAACGGCGTCCTGCTCCTCGGGGGAGAGCACCGCGAAGACCGCGCCCGGCCTCCGCGCTGCCGCCACCGCGTCGAGGCCCGCGAGCCCGCTGCGGACGAGGGGTGCGAGGTGCGCGTCCTCGTGCAGCAGCGACTTGTCGAGGAAATTCAGGCAGCCGGCCTCCCGGGCACCGGGGCCGGAGTCGGAGGGGAGGATGCGCTCGAGCGCGGCACCGGCGGCGCGCCACTCGGCCGGCGAGAGAAGCGCCGGGGTCGCGCTCGCCCGCGCGGCCCGGGCCGCGCGGGGCCGGGGCCAGACCAGGCCGAGGGCGAGCGCGCCGCCGGCTCCGGCGACCTCGAGCAGGAAGCGGCGGCGGGAGGGCAGCCGGGGCCGATTCACGCGTCGAGCCTCCGCATCGCCCGGAGGAAGTGGTCCACCGCGCGGTAGGCGAGGGCGAGGATCGTGAGGGTCGGGTTGTAGCCCGCGGCGGTCGGAAACACGCTGCCGTCCACGATCCACAGGTTGGGGACCTGGTGCGCCCGCCCGAAGGCGTCGACCACCGACCGCTCCGGATTGGTCCCCATTCGGCAGGTGCCCATGAGGTGGGCGCCCCCGCGGACCGGGTGCTCCTCGTCGATCCAGGTGACGCCCGGAACCCGAAGCGGGAACACGCGGGAGCCGCCGCAGGCCTCCCCGAGCTCGAGCAGCCGCTCGCGGAACCAGCGGTTCATGGCGATGTCGTTCGGGTGCTGGCGGCGGGTGATCCGGGGCACGGGGATGCCGTCGGCGTCGTGGACCTCCGGGTCGAGATCCACCCGGTTGTCCTCCATCGGGAGATCCTCGAGCACGCTTCCGAGGGTCAGGGCCCGGGGGTACTCCTCGAGCGAGCGCATCAGCTCCTCGCCGAAGCCCCGGTCGAGGCGCGGGTCGCCGGCGAGGTGGAGGGCGTAGACGAGGGGCTGCCGGGTGAAGGCACTGACCTCGGCGATCACGCCACCCCGGATGAATCCCCGCTTCGGATCGCTCGGGTGGAAGTCGTCGAGCGCGCGGAAGGCCTCGAAGCCCGTATGCCCGAGGGCGGGTTCGTCCAGGATCACGCGCACCGTGGCGCCGTGGTGGAGCATCAGGTTGCGGCCCACCTGCCCGCTCCCGTTCGCGAGGCCCTCGGGGAAGCGGGCGGATCGGGAGAGGAGGAGCAGGTGGGCGCTCCCGATGGCGTTGGCCGCCAGGAAGAAGTGGCGGGCCCGCACCTCGCGCTCGCGTCCCTCCCGGTCCAGGTACCGGGCCGCCCGCACGCGGCCGGAGGCGTCGGCGACGAGCTCGACGACCCGGCTCTCCGGGCGCAGGTCGAGGCGGCCGGTGGCCCGGGCCCGCGGAAGGCAGACCGACAGGGTCGACGCCTTGGCGTGGATCGGGCAGCCGAAGCCCTGGCAGGCTCCGCCCCAGGTGCAGCGGGGCCGGCCGCCGTAGGGCTTCGGGTTGATCGCCACCGGAAGCGGAAAGGGGTGCCGTCCCAGGCGGCGCGCCGCCTGCTCGAAGACCTCGGCACCGCGCCGCACCGGGTGCGGCGGCAGGGGGTACCCCGCTCCGCCCGAGGGAAGCCGCCGGGGTGTCTCGAAGGGGTTGGCCCCGGCGACCCCGGCGACGCCGAAGTCCCGCTCGGCGCGCTCGTAGAACGGCTCGAGCTCCCGGTAGGAGAGGGGCCAGTCCGCGAGGTGGGCGCCTTCGACCGGCCCCTCGGTGGAGAGCACCCGGAACTCGTCCTCCCGAAGGCGCCAGGCCCATCCCGCCCAGCGGGTGAACGCGCCGCCCACGGCATGCGCGAGTTGGTTGTAGCGGCCCGGCGCGGCCGGCTCGCCGGGGTGGCGGCGGAAGGTCTCGAGCTGCTCCGGCGAGAAGAGCGCATCGCGGATCACCACCCGGAGCTCGTCCTCGTCGAAATCCGCAGGCCCGAGCTCGGGTCCCCGGTCGAGGGCGACCACGGACAGGCCCGCTTCGCAGAGCTCCTGGAGGGCGACCCCGCCGCCGGCCCCGGTTCCGATGACGCAGGCGTCGAAGGGAGCCTCCAAGCTCAGGGCTCGCTTCGGTCGAAGACCCCGGCGCGCAGCCGGGCGAGATAGTCGTCGAGGAGGGTCCTGACCTTCCCGGAGAGCAGCGCCACCCCGAGGATGTTGGGAAAGGCCATGCCCAGGATCATCAGGTCGGAGAACTCCACCACCTGGTCGAGCTTCGACACGGCTCCGAACCAGACGCAGAAGAGGAAGAGCAGCTTGTAGAGGAGCGCGGAGCGCAGCCCGAAGAGGCTGATCCACGACTGCTCCCCGTAGTAGCTCCAGGAGATCTGGGTGCTGAAGGCGAAGAGCGCCGCGGTGATGGACAGCACCGCGGGGTACCAGGGGAACACCGTCGCGAAGGCGTAGGAGGTCATGGAGATGCCGTCACCGGCGGCCGCGTGGGTGTGGGCACCGGTCGCCACGAGGACGAGGCCGGTCATCAGGCAGACCACGCAGGTGTCGATGAAGGGCTCGAGGAGCGCCACGATGCCCTCGCGCACCGGCTCCCGGGTGCTGGCCGCCGAATGTGCGATGGCGGCCGATCCGATGCCGGCTTCGTTGGAGAAGGCGGCGCGCCGGAAGCCCTGGATGAGCACGCCCACGAAGCCCCCGTAGGCGGCGTCGGGCTCGAAGGCGCCGCGGATGATCACCAGCAGGCTCTCGTGCAGCGAATCCGCGTGGACCAGCAGGATGGTCATTCCGGCGAGGACGTAGAGGCCGCACATGAAGGGCACGAGCACTGCGGCGACCTCGCCGATGCGGCGGATTCCGCCGATGATGACCAGGCCCACCATCGTCGCGAGCGCGAGCCCGAAGACCGTGGCGCCGAGGGTTCCGTCCAGGAAGGGGAGCACACTCTCGATCTGGGCGTAGGCCTGGTTGGCCTGGAACATGTTGCCGCCGCCGAAGCTCCCCCCGATGCAGAGCACGGCGAAAAGCGCCGCCAGGCTGCGACCGAGTCGCGGCCAGCCGAGCTCGGCGAGGCCATCGCGGAGGTAGTGCATGGGGCCGCCGGAGACGCGCCCGTCCTCGCGCACGTGGCGGTAGCGCTGGCCCAGCGTGCACTCCGCGAACTTCGAGCTCATGCCGAGCAGGCCCGCGACGAACATCCAGAACACGGCGCCGGGACCGCCGAGGCCCACCGCCACGGCGACGCCGGCGATGTTGCCGAGGCCCACCGTGGCCGAGAGCGCCGCCGAGAGCGCCTGGAAGTGGGAGATCTCCCCGGGGTCGTCGGGGCTCGAATAGGCACCCCGCACGCAATCGAGGGCGTGCCGGAAGGCGCGGAAGTTCACGAACTGGAAGCGGAGCGTGAAGAAGGTGGCGCCGAGGATGAGCCACACCACCACGAGGGGCAGCTCGACCTCGGGGTCGAAGAAGGCGAGGTCGAAGAAGATCACCTCGGAGAGCGGTGCGACCAGATAGGCGCCGAAAAGCGCCTCGAGCCAGGCGACCAGGCCGACCTCTGCTTCCACGGGCACCCCCGTCGCGGGAGCATAAGCCAACGGGCTGGCGGCGCATCCCCTGCGGCGCCCCGGGCGCGGCGGTCGGCCGGTCCGTCGCCTATCCTGCGCCCCCCGTCGGAGGTCTCCGCGGATCGCCCCCCTCCCGGCCGGACCGTCGCCGCGGCCGCAGGCGGAGCAGCGGGGAAGAGGTGGTCGATGGCAGCCAGCCCGGACCGGGGTTGCAGGCGCACGCTCTCCGAGCACGCTTCGAAGGAGCTTCTCGCCGGCTTCGGCATCCCCGTCGCCCGCGAGCTCCTCGCCGCCGATCCCTCGGGCGCCCGGCGCGCGGCCGAGGCCCTGGGCTTTCCGGTGGTGGTCAAGCTCTGCGGGGCCTCGCTCACGCACAAGAGCGAGCGCGGCTTCGTCCGCCTCGGCCTCGACGACGGCCCCGCGGTGGAGCGGGCGGCGGCGGAGCTCCTGGCCCTCGCGCGCCCGGAGGACGGCTCGGTGGAGCTGCTCGTCGCCGAGTTCGTCCCCGGCCGGCGGGAGCTCATCGCGGGGCTCACCCGGGACCCGACCTTCGGCCCCTGTGTGCTCCTCGGCCTCGGAGGCGTGCTCGCCGAGGCCATCGCCGACGTGGTCTTTGCCGCGGTGCCCCTGCGCGAGGGCGATGCGCTGCAGATGCTCCGCGCGCTTCGAACGTCGCGGCTTTTCACCGAGCCCTTCCGAGGCGAGCCGCCGGTGGACGAGGACGCCCTCGGACGGGTGCTTCACGGCCTCGCCCGGCTGGCCGCAGAGCGGCCGGAGGTCGCCGCGGTGGACCTGAATCCGCTCGTCCTGCGGGGCGGCGAACCCGTGGCGGTCGACGCGCTCGTGGAGCTCGGCCCCCCGGCGCCGCTTCCGGCCCCCGGGTCGCCGCCCTCGGACGAGGCGCTCCGGGAGCGATTCCGGCCGCTCTTCGACCCGCGGGGTGTGGTCGTGGCCGGGGTCTCCACCCACCCCGGGAAATTCGGATTCGTCGCCTACCACAACATCCTGCGCTTCGGCTACCGCGGGGCGGTCTTCGCCGTGAATCGCGAGGGCTCCGCCGTGCTCGGGCGGCCCAGCCTGCGCAGTGTCGACGAGGTGCCCGAGGGAACCGCCGACCTCGTCTTCGTATGCACCCCGAACCAGGTGAACGCAGACCTCCTCCGCGCCAGTGCCGCGCGGGGCATCCGCGCCGCCTTCGTGGCCTCTGGAGGCTACGGCGAGGCGGGACCGGAGGGGCGCGAACGGGAGCGGGAGCTCGTCCGCCTCGCCGATGAGCTCGGAGTGCTCCTCGCGGGTCCCAACGGGCAGGGCGTGATCAGCACGCCGGCCTCCCTCTGCGCGCAGATCGTCGCTCCCTACCCCCCGCCGGGCCGCATCGGGGTGGTGAGCCAGAGCGGCAACCTGCTGTCCTCCTTCCTGAACTACGCCGTGCAGACGGGTGTGGGCGTGAGCCGGGCGATCTCGGCGGGCAACTCCGCGCAGACGGAGCTTCCGGACTACCTCGAGTTCTTCGCAGCGGATCCCGAGACCGACGTGGTGCTGGCCTACCTCGAGGGCGTCCGGGACGGGGAGCACTTCAAGCGCGCCGTGGCGCGACTGGCCCGGCACAAGCCGCTGGTGCTGCTCAAGGGCGGCGTCGCCGCCGAGGGGCAGCGGGCGGCCGCCAGCCACACCGGGTCGCTGGCCAGCGACGACCGGGTCTTCGACGGGATCTGCCGCCAGCTCGGTGCCATCCGCGCCCCTACGGTGGAGGAGGCCTTCGAGTGGGCGGCGAGCTTCGCGACCCAGCCGCTTCCCCGTGGCCGCCGGGTGGTGGTCCTCACCACCGCCGGTGGCTGGGGGGTGCTCACGGCGGACGCCTGCGCGGCGGCCGGCCTCGAGCTGATTCCCCTGCCGGAGGAGATCCGCGATCGCATCGACGCCATGGTCCCGGCCCGCTGGAGCCGGAACAACCCGATCGATCTCGCCGGCGGTGAGACCCGGGACACCGTGCCCGAGGCGCTCGACGCGATCTGCGCGCACCCGGAGGTCGATGCCGTGATCCATCTCGGGATCGGCATCCAGGCGGCCCAGGCCCATGCCTTCCGGAGCGGCCCCTTCCATCCGCGCTTCGGCCTCGACCGGATGGTCGCCTTCCACGAGCGGCAGGACCGCCGCTACGCCCGTGCGGCCCGCGAGGCCTCGGAGCGCCATGGCAAGCCGGTGCTGACCGCCACCGAGCTCGTCTACACCGACCGCGAGTACGGCAACGCCGGGCCGGTGGGCGTGCGGGAGGAGGGGCGCGTCTGCTACCCGAGCGCCCACCGGGCGGTGCGCGCGCTTCGCGCCATGGTGGACCGCGCGGAGTACCTGCGCGGGGAGGCGGGCCGCGCCTCGGCCCCGCCGCGCGGAGGACGAAAGTGAGCGAGCTTCCCGATCTCGGCATGCCCCTCGATCAGGCCATGGGGACGCAGCGGGCCATCCGCCGCCTCAAGCCGGACCCGGTTCCGGATGCCCTGGTGCGCCGGCTCATCGAGCTCGCCCTCAAGGCCCCGACCGGATCGAACGCCCAGAACTGGGAGTGGATCGTGGTGAAGGACCGCGAGGTCAAGGCCCGGCTCGCGCGC
>JALSIO010000779.1 GCA_026989995.1 Myxococcales bacterium | reverse complement strand
GGTTACCGCGGCGACGCGCAGCGCGAGGCGTGCGAAGCCGCCGGGACGGCCGTCGGCGGGGACGGCGCGCCGAAACAGGGCGAGGAGCGGCAGCGGGGCGTGCAGGGCGGTGAGCGAGTGGGTGACCAGCGAGAGGGCTCCCCACGTCGAGGCGCGGAGGGCGCCCCGGCCGGTGCGGGCGAGCTCCATCGCCCCCACCAGGAAAAGCCCGTCGAGGGTCATGAAAAGCGAGTACATCCGGGCCGTGCGCGAAAGCTCGACGTCGAGGGGGGCCACCGCCACCAGCGCGGCCGCCACCAGCGCGAACCCCCGCGGCAGCACCGCCCGGGCCAGCCAGAATGCGATCGCAACCCGCGGCAGGGCGACCAGCGCGGGGACACCGCGGAGTGCCAGCTCGTCGAAGCCGAATCCGCCGAGTACCAGGGATTCGAGCATCGTGAAGGGGAGCCCGCGGAGGTAGACGAGCCCGCCCGGCAGGGTCGGCGGCCAGCCCCGCAGGAGGGCCTCCGCGGCCAGGGTGGTGGTCTCCTCGTCGCCGGAGAGCGAGAGGGCGTCGAGGCGCGTGAAGCGCAGGAGCGCGGCGGCGACCGTGGCCGCGCCGAGTGCGGCGAGCGCGAGCCGGTTCCGTGTCCTCCGGCCTTCCGGCTGGCCGGCACGCTCGGGGCCGCCCGCGACTTCCAGGACGTGGCACCTCCAGGGCCCCGACGGTGCCCCGCCGGGGCCGTCAGGGTATCGAAGTGGGGGCTCGGGGTTCGGTGCACGCGGCCTGCGGGTCGCCTGGCCGAAGCAGGACCGGCAGGCAGGAGAGGAGCGCGAGCACGGCCCAGGCCGCCGCGATCGGGTCGTACGCCTCGAGGCCCTGCCAGGTTCCGAAGCACCACAGGGTGCCCGCCCCGGTGAGCCCTCCGAGGCACCCGAGCGCCACGCGTCGACGTCGCCGGCGGGCGAGCAGGCCCGCGGCCAGCGCCGGCAGCGCCGTGCCGAGCGCCACGGTCAGGTGGACGAGGTCGCCCCGCCATTCGGGCAGCGCGGCCAGCTCCGGGAAGGCATCCCCGGCGCACCGACCCTCCACCGCGATCCAGCTTCGCCGGCCGTCGAAGATTCCTGCCACCATCCGGGGGTGCGCCGTACCGGGATCGGCACGGAGCGGGCCGTGGGGAGTCCGGGCGGCAGGCCGATGGCCGTTCGGGCCGGTGGCCGGCGTCCGCACCCGGAACTCGAGATCGCTTCGCCGCTGCCCCAGGGTGAAGTTCCGGTTGGAAGGGTCGCGGGAGAAGGTGACGATGCGGGCGGGGCCGTCGGCGTTCGGGTCGTCGAAGGCCACCTGCGCCACCACGCTGAGCTCCCTCCGTCGGCGGAGGTGCTCGCCGAGGGCCCGGGCGATGCGCGGGTGGAGCCGTACCGCGCGGCCCCGCAGCCAGAGCGGCCCACCCGGCCGCGGCGCGGGCTCCAGCACCGCGGCGAGTTCCAGGACCTCCCGGCGCCCCGGGAGCTGGAGGACGCCCCGTCCCGTTCCCGAGAAGTCGAGCCACAGCACGGGCCCGCCGTCCCGGTATCCCGGCGGATCCGGCCCGATCGGGCCGGCTGGTGCGGACTCGAGCGCCCGGTCGTAGAGGGCCACCTCGAACAGGCGCCCGGTCCAGGGCCGGTCCCCGGTCGCCTCGTTTCCGAAGAGCAACGGGAACTCGGGCTCCCAGTTGCGGAAGTCCGTGGCTCCCCACTCCCGGGGTGCGAGCGACAGGGCCGCGAGGCCGAGTACGCACACGGGAAGCAGGACGCGCGTGCGAAGCACACGAGCCACGGCGGCGCGGAGCGATCGACTGGCCACGGCCCCGGCGAGCGCCCCGGCGACGTTCAGGAGGAGGTCGAAGGGGCTCGGGTGGCGGGGGAGCCAGAGCTGGGCGACCTCGATCGCCCCCGAGAGGGCTGCTGCTGCGGCGGCCACGCGCAGCAGCCCGCCCGGGGCGAGCGCCGCCCCGAGCGGGAGGAAGAGGAGGACATTCGCCACGATGTCGCCCGGCGAGGCGCCCAGCTCCCACCGCAGGGCCACGCAGTGGATCCGAAAGGGTGTGAGCGTGCCCGCGAGCAGCAGCAGCAGATACACCGCGAGCCAGGGCGGGTGCCCGCCACCGCGGGCGCGTTCCGGTCCGCCGGTTCCTTCGGAGCTGGCGCGGTCCGCAGCCCGTCTCGGCGCGGGCCCGGCGCCCTCGCTTCCGGGTCCTATGCTTGTGGCCCCTCCGGCCCCGGAGCCCCGCGTCGCGGGTTCGCGGTGCCCGGCGCGCTCGCGGTGGGGCATCACGCCCGGGCCGCCGGGGTCGCCGGACCGAAGTGCGGACCGGCGCCGCGGGGGGTGCGGCGCGAGCCGGGGTGGCGGGCCCGGTCCGGATCCGATCCGGCCCGGCAGGGGAGTGGGGCGTGAAAGATGGATCCGGGGTCTACCCGAGCGTCACCCTTGCCCCCCACGGGCCGCGCCGGGTGGCGGCGCGCTTTCGCGCCCTCGTCGAGGGAGGCGCGGAACTGCGCCCTGCGGGCGCCGCGCGGGACCGTCCGGAGCGGCTGCTCCGGGAGGGCTATCTCCCGCGCTTCGAGCTCCGGCTCTTCGACCGGGTCGTCTTTCTCACCGGGCCACGCCAGAATCCGGACATCCGCTTCCTCGTCGCCTACCTCTGGCGACTCCGCGGAAGGGAGCGGCGCCTGGTCTTGCCCCGCCTCTTCTACAAGGACGTCTCGCTCGTGTGGCGCGTGGCCTCGCACCTCGTGCGCTCGGAGCGGGAGAACTGGATCGGCAAGGGCGACGTGCGGGTGGTGGGCCGCGGCCGCCACCGCCGCATCGAGTCCGACGAGGCCACGGCGGACCTCCCCCTCGAGATCCAGACCGCGCTCGAACAGGCCAACCGCAGCCGCAGGCGCATCCCCCGCGACGACCGGGCACCGGAGCTCCTGCTGCGGCGCGGACCCGACGACCGGATCGCGCCCTACCGGGACTTCACCGCTCCCCGCCGCCGCGCCGAGGCCGATCCCGCCCGGCGCATCCACGGGGGCCGTCCCATTGCGCGGTTCACCCGCCGCGGGGATCCGCGCTCGCTGCGCATCGTCCCGGGGTACGAGCCCGACTTCCGCCGGGGCGTGGTGGAGCGGAGCGCCTTTCCCAGCCGCCTCTACGGGGGGATGGTGCGGCGCTTCCGGATCGTCTCGCACAACCGCGAAGTGCAGTTCCTCTTCTTCGCGGGGCCCCGGCAGGTCTGGATCGGATCCTGCCAGTCCACGCGGCCCGAGATCACCTCCTACGCCGTCCGTCCGGTGACCCCGCGCGTGGACGACGACCTCCTCGTCCCGGGCTACGAGTACCACTACATGGACGAGACCGTGGAGCCCCCCGAACGGGTGAGCCAGATCCCCGCCGGCTTCGCCGGCGCGCCGAGTCCGGTGGACCCGTCGCGGGCCGATGCCAGTGCCTGGCTCGAAGCGATCCCGCTCGTGCAAGCCTTCCGGCGGGAGGTGCTCGGAGGGAGGCGCAGTGCGGCCCGCGGCACCGCGGTTCCCGGGGCCCGGGCCTCGAGCCGGCCGCGCCGGCGCGCGGCCGGACCCGTCTAGCCCGGCACGCGATCGAATCGCGCCACCCCTTCCGGAATCACGTGGAAGGGCTGCATGTCGCAGGTGTAGATCGCGACCTGGGGCATGCCGAAGGCCGCGGGGTCGTCGAGGGTTCCGACCTTGAGGAGGACGGCGCCGGGGACCCCGGGAGCGCGGCTCAGCAGGTGGGTGCCGCACTCGCCGCAGAACTCGCGGGTCACCGGGCTTTCGAGATCCGGCCGCCGGAAGGCGCGGGGTTCACCCCGGGTGTAGCGGAAGCCGGCCTCGGGCATGGCCATCGTGAGGTTGGGGCCACCCCCCGAGATGTACTGGCACTCCCGGCAGTGGCACTGCCCGCGGAAGAGCGGTTCCCCCTCGGCGCGGTAGCGCACGGCGCCGCAGTAGCAGCCGCCTTCGATCTCCATGGACCTTCTCCTTTGCCGTAGCTCGGGTGGACGGCCCGGCGTCGCCCGGAAGACGGGCCTCGATCGCGCCGCCCCGCGGCGGGGAGCGCCCCGGCGCGCCCGGCGCGGAGGGCCGTGCGCTTCCCACGCCGCCGTCGACTCAGAAGACGGCGATCGGGTTCACCGGGGACGCGGTTCCGCCCACGAGCACGAGGGGCGCGACCAGCAGGAGGAACTGATAGCGCGCCTCCTCCCGGCAGGCGACGGCGAGGCGCTCGAGGTCGAGGTTGTCGAGCAGGTGGAGCCCCATCGCGGTGATGGCGACCGAGTGGATGGGGAGGCGGAAGGCGCCGGTTCGCGAGGGGACGACATCCGAAACGCCATCGCTTCCGAGCACCGCCACGGCGCGTTCCTGAAGCCAGGGGAGGCAGGCGGCCTGGAGGCCGGCGAGGGCCTCGTGGGGATCCCAGGGCCCCCGCGCTTCCCGCCGGGCGAAGCGGCCCGTGCGCACCAGCAGCAGATCCCCCGGCTCCACCGAGGCGCCGAGGTCGCGCTCGGCGGCCTCGAGGTCGTCTGGATAGATCGGCTCGCCGGGCTCGAGCCAGGGAAGCCCGCGGCAGGTGGGAATGTCGAGCAGCACGCCGCGCCCCACCACGCCGTCGCGAAGCGCGTCGATCGAGAGCACCTCGGCGCCGTGGGCCGTCACCCGGGCTGCGGGTTCGCCGCCGTAGAGCCGGCCCTCGTGGAAGATGTGGCAGAGGGCGTCGATGTGGCTCACCGCATAGCCATGGGAGGCCACGGCGAAGAAGTCCGCGCCGTAGCCCTCGCTGGCCGTGCCGATCATGTGGTGCAGCACCGGCCTCGGGTTGTCCACGGCCGGATCGGTGGGAAGCGGCCGGGAGCAGGAGACGGTCCGGCCCCGGCGGACGAGGCCCGCGGCCCGGGCGACGCGTTCGGGCGTCAAGTGGTGGAGGGTGCCGATCCGGTCGCCCTCCCCCCATCGGCCCCAGTTCGAGAGGGTCCGGTGCATCTCGGCCACGGCCCGCTCGTCGGCGTCGCGCGGGTCCCGGCTCACGTGTCCTCCCGCCGTCGGGCGGGCCCGTGCGGGGGCCCCCGGCGGCTTGCGAGGACCTCTGCGCCGGCCCGCGCGAGGGCCCGGATGCGCCCGAGGTCGAGCTCCCCGGCCGCGCCCCAGCCCCGACGGCCCGGCGGGACCTCGGGGCGGAACTGCTCGTAGAGGTGGAAGGCCTCGACCGCGAGCCGGCGGGGCGGGAGCGAGCGGGCGAGCTCGCGCATGGCGGAGAGCGCCGCCTCGTAGTGCTCGCCGAAGCGGGCGCGCAGGTAGCGCTCGACGCTTTCCGGCGGGATGGGTCGCCCGCGGCTCATGGCCCGGATGCCCTCGGGCGTCTGCAGCGCCGGAATCGCCCGGTGCATCAGGTCGACGGTGACCCCCTCCCCGGAGGCCGCCCTCCGCCGCCGCTCCGCGACCGCCCTGGGTGTCGGGTGGAAGAGACCGAGGCGCACGCCCTTCGCGTAGGCGTTCAGGCCCGCGAGCGCACGGCCGAGGGTGAGGGCTTCCTCCCAGTCGAAGCCGAGCCGCTCGGCCACCACCGCGCCCCAGAGGGTCAGGACTGGCGCGCGGTTGACGCGCACCACCGGTCGGCCGGTGCCGCGCCGCGCCGTCACGGGTGGGGCCCGGAGGACCGCGCCCGAGCCCGAGGGGCGGCGGCCCGGGGCGTGGACGCCCGCGCGGGCCATCTCGCGGGAGCTTTGGACACTGGGGATGGACGAGGCCGCCTTGCGGATCGGAGAGCCGACCGCCAGGGAGCCGAAGCGGCCGGCTTCGCCGCGCGCAACGCGGATGGGCTCCGGGCTCGTGCGGGCCCGCGACGGGACGCGGTGGCTCGGGATCTCGGTCCGGCTTCGCCGGCTCGCCATCTCGTTCCGGCTCCGCCAGAGCGCGATCTGCATCCGGGGCCGGCGGCACGCGATCTCGTGCCGGCGCTGCGGTCTTCCCGTCCCGATCATCATCTCCCCGCCCCCGAGAAGCTAGCGGCCGGGGTCGGGTTTCCGGCCCCCGGACCCCGGAGGTCCGGGGCGGGGCTGCGTGGCCGGTACAGCACCCCTTCGGGGGCTCCCCAGGATCCTGCTTCGCACCTTCCGGTTCCGGCGGCCTCGGGGCTCAACCTGAGGGATTATCCACCCGATATAGCAGGCCTCGGATGTGACCTGGGTCACACAAGCCGGCTGGGTGGGGGCTGGCCCGGAGAGGAGGCCCCCCGTGTCTGCCCGCCGACGACCCGACCCGATGAACCCGATTCGACGAGCTGGCCCGGTCCGATTGCCCGGGGCCCCGGCTGCCGCGAGGCGCCAGCGCACGCCGGACGTTTCCGGCTGCCGGTCGCGCTCCACGAGAGGGAGCACCGCGGCCCCGGGAAGCGGACTCCTCCGGTGGGCCGTCCCGGTCGTGCTCGGCCCTGTCGCGGCGACGCTCCTCGGCGCCGTCGTCTGCAGCGCTGCCTTCGCCCTCGGGGGCGGTGCCGTCTCGGCCGCCGGTGCCCTCCTGCTCGCCGGGCTCCTCGGCCTCGAGCTCGCGGCGCTGGTGGGCGTCGGGGCCGCCCTGGTCCCGGCACCCGGGCGAGGTCGCGCGCCCGCGTCCTCGCTCCCCCGCCGGCCGCCCCCTCCGCTCCGGCGGCCGCTCCGGCCCGTTCCCGGCGGCGCGCGCTGAGCTTCCCCGTCCGGCCGGCCTCGGGGTGACGGACCGGGTCCCTTCCAGGTCGCCCGCCGCGCGTCCGGGTGGTCGCGCGGCGGGCTTTCGGCGACCCTGGGGCGACCGGGTCCGGGCAGGGGAGATCTCGTGAAGCCGCTCCGCGGGCTGCGCGTTCTCGACATGGCCGACGAGAAGGGGGAGCTCTGCGGGCGGCTGCTCGCCGACCTCGGAGCCGAGGTGATCCGCCTGGAGCCCCCGCAAGGGGCGATCTCCCGGCGGCTGCCCCCCTTCGCGCCGGACGGGCGCACCAGCCTCTACTTCGCGGTCCGGAACGCGGGCAAGCGGGGCGCCCTCGTGGACCTCCGCACGCCGACGGGCCGGGCGCGCTTCCTCGGCCTGCTCGGAGAGGCCGAGGTGCTCGTGGAATCCGGGCGCCCCGGCGCGCTCGAAGCCCTCGGCCTCGGGCCCGAGGTGCTGCTCGAGCGGCATCCGGGGCTCGTGATCACCCGCATCAGCGATTTCGGGCAGGACGGCCCCTACGCGGGCTACGTCGGCACCGACATGGTCGGCGTGGCCATGGGCGGGATGCTCTACCGCGCCGGCATCCCGGAGAAGCCCCCGGTGGTGATCCCGGGGAGCCTCGCCGCCGACGTGGGCGGAATCGCCGGCGCCCTCGCCGCGCTTCTCGGCCTGCACCAGCGGCTGCGAACCGGGCTCGGGCAGCACCTCGACGTCTCGATCCTGGAGGCCGTGGCCGGGCTCGCGGACTGGTCGATTCCCAACTACTCGCTCCAGCCCAACCTCGGGCACCGCGCGGGCTCGGGGATCTACACCCTCTACCGCTGCGCCGACGGCTTCGTGCGGATGATCATCCTGGTCCCGAGCCACTGGCGGGCGCTGCTCGAGTGGGTGGGGCACCCCGAGGAGCTCTCGGATCCGAAGTACGATCACTTCGTCAACCGGCTCGTCGACCTTCCCAGGATCGTCCGCTTCCTTGAAGGCTTCTTCGCCGACAAGCGGAAGGTGGAGGTCGCCTCCGAGGCGCAGCGCCGGGGCATCCCCTGCACCCCGCTGCTGCGCCCGCGGGAGGTGATCGAGAACGAGCACAGCGAGGCGCGGGGGACCTTCCGCCCGCTCCCGCTCGCGCCCGGAATCGCGGCGCGCGTGCCCTCGGGCTTCCTCACCGTGGACGGCCGGCGGGCGGGGCCGGAGGTCGGCCCCCCGGAGCTCGGGGAGCTGGGGACGGGCGGCTTCTCCCGGACCGAGGGGCGCGCCGAGCTCGAGGCGCTTCTCGACCGCGCGCCGCAGCCCTCGCCGGACGGGTACCCGCTTCGTGGACGCCGCGTGATCGACTGCGGGGTCGGGGCCGTCGGGGTGGAGGCCGGCCGGATCCTGGCCGAGTTCGGCGCCGAGGTGATCAAGGTCGAGTCGCGGCGGGCTCCGGACTTCATCCGGGTGATCATGAGCAGCTACATGAACCCGTCCTTTCTCTCCTCCAACCGCTCCAAGAAGAGCTTCGGCGTGGACCTGCGCACGGATCGGGGACGGGCCCTGATGGAGGAGCTGGTGCGCCGCTCGGACGCCTTCATCGAGAACAGCGCCACGGGCACCTTCGAGCGGCTGGGCTTCGGGCCGGCCCGCCTGCGCGAGCTCCACCCCGGCCTGGTGAGCTTCTCGAGCCAGAGCCTCGGGAGCTTCGGGCCCTGGAAGGACTGGATCGGCTACGGCCCCAACACCCACCCGGTGAGCGGGCTGCAGCACCTCTGGAACTACCCGGAGGACGAAGACCGCCCGGCCGGCTCGACGGCGGTGCACCCGGACCACCTGGTGGGCCGGCTCGGCGCGATCTCGATCCTGGCGGGCTGGCTCCACCGGGAGCGGGGCGGCGGGGGCAGCCACTTCGACGCGGCGCAGTTCGAGACGCCGATCAACCTCCTGGCCGACCTCTTCGCGCGGGAGAGCCTGGAACCCGGCAGCGTCCGCCCGCAGGGCAACCGGAGCCCGCGGGGCGCGCCCTGGGGCGTCTACCCGTGCGCGGGCGAGGACGAGTGGTGCGTGATCAACGTGCGCTCGGA
>JALSIO010000778.1 GCA_026989995.1 Myxococcales bacterium | reverse complement strand
CCGTGCCGGGCCTGCGGGCTCCGGACCGGAGCCGCCATCACGAACAGATCCTGGTGCGCGACCTGCGCGAGGCCCCGCAGGCGCCCGGGGAGGAAGGCGGGGGAGACCCGTGAGCGGCCCGACCTCGCACCTCCGGCCCGGCCGCCGCTCGCGGGGTTTCCGGCCGGACGCGGTTCGCAACGCCGCCCCTACCGGACGGGGAGGGCCTTCGGCCCCGGGCCCTTCGCCTTCCGGGCGAGGGCCTCGAGCGACCGGGCGTACGGCGGGCGCGCCACCCCCGCGTCGGTCACGATGGCGGTGACGAGCTCCGCGGGAGTCACGTCGAAGGCCGGGTTGCGCACCGGGACGCCCCCGGGAACCAGCATCCGGTCGCCGACGCACGCCACCTCCTCGGGCGCCCGCTCCTCGATGGGGATCCCCGATCCGGAAGAGGTCCCCGGATCCCAGGTCGAAAGCGGCGCCGCCACGTAGAAGGGCACCTCGTGGTGGCGGGCGAGCACCGCGAGCCCGTAGGTCCCGATCTTGTTGGCGACATCCCCGTTTCTCGCGATCCGGTCGGCGCCGACCACCACGAGGTCGACCTCGCCGCGCCGCATGAGGTGCGCGGCCGCTCCGTCCGGAAGAACGGTGACGGGGATGCCGTCCCGGACGAGCTCCCAGGCGGTGAGCCGGGCGCCCTGGAGGAGGGGGCGCGTCTCGTCCGCGAAGACCTCCACCCGGCGCCCCTGCTCGACGGCGACCCGGATCACGGCGAGCGCCGTCCCGATTCCGGCGGTGGCGAGCGCTCCGGCGTTGCAGTGCGTGAGCACCCGGGCACGCTCCGGAAGCAGCGCGGCACCGGCGCGGCCGATGGCGCGACACGCCTCCGCGTCTTCGCGGGCCAGTGCCGACGCCTCCTCCTCGAGGCGCCCTGCGAGCGCCTCGCCATCGTCCGCAGACCCGCCCGCGGCGCCCTCGAGGGCCTCGCGCATCCGCCCCAGTGCGAAGAAGAGGTTCACGGCCGTGGGCCGCGTGCGCGCCAGGCGACTTTCCGCCGCCCTCGCCGCCTCCCGCACCGCGGCGGGGCCGTCGGGTGCGCTCCCGCGCGCCGCGAGGGCCACGCCGAAGGCCGCCGCGCAACCGATGGCCGGTGCTCCGCGCACCGCCATTCCCTCGATCGCCCGGGCCACGTCCTCGGCACTCCGGAGCGCCAGGACCACCTCGCGCTCCGGGAGCTCCCGCTGGTCGAGGAGCTCCAGAACGCCGGGCCGGTAGCGCAGCGTGAACCAGGGGCGACGGTGCTGGGGGGGGCTCACGGCGAGGGCACCAGCCGCCGCGGGTCGGCGCGTCGGAGCAGACCGCCGAGCGCCCGAAGCGGCGCATCGAGGGCGTAGCTCGCCAGAAAGCCCGCCACCGCCGTCGCCGAAAGCTCCACCTCGGGATCCTGCAGGGTGCCCCGGATCCGGGCCAGCTCCAGCGTGCGCGGTTCCGGCTCTCCGCCGAGCAGCTCCAGCCCCCTCCGGATCGCGGCGTCGACCTGCCGGTCGAGCACGAGCCGTCCGCTCGCCTGAAGGCCCAGGGTGGCGAGCTCCAGCCGGCCCGTCAGCTCCACCCGGTAGTGGGGGTACTCGATGCGGAGATCGCGCGTCTCGGCGAAGCCGCCCCCTACCTCGAAGCTGCCCGCGAGTCGTTCGAAACCCTCGTCGTAGAAGGGCACCACCTGTTGGCCCAGGACCCGGCCGAGCCGGTGGACCTTCGAAGCGACCGCGCCGAGCTGCTCGAAGGCGGCCTGCAGGAGCGAGGTTCCGGCGATGGTCCCCGGGCCACCGTCGAACGCCGCGCGGCCGCGCACGGTTTCCGCGAAGGGGCCCGCGACCGGCCCCCCGAGCACCGCCTGCACGCGAAAGGGCCCGGTCAGCACGGGTGACCCCCTGCGCAGCAGCCGGACGATGGATTCCGCCGGGAGGCTGGCCCCCGCCACGGCGAACTCGTAGCTCGGCTCATCCCGCAGCCCGCCCACGCGACCGGAGAGTTCGAACTCGGAGCGATCGAGCGTGGCGGCGAGGCCGGTCGCCGCGAGGGCGTCGCCCTCCCCCAGGAGCGGGCCGGAGACGTGCAGCACCGCCCCTCCCACCCCGCGGTACCGGAGGGGGTCGAGGCGCAGCACGCCGCGCACTTCGGGCGGAGGCCAGCGGACGCGGAAGCCATCGGGCACGAGCCGCCCCTCGAGCCCGGCGCCCTCGGGCACGGGCAGGAGGGGTGCGAGGGCGGAAAGCGCCAGCGGCGCGGCGAGGGCGAGCTCTCTTGGCGGGCCCAGCCGAAGCGACCCCCGGGCCTCGGCCTCGCCGATCCGCACCCGGAGGTCGTCGACCGCCACGCCGCCCCCGCGGGAGACCACCCGGCCCGTAGCGCGGCCGGGCCGACCGGCGGGCTTGGTGAAGATCCCGTCGCCGTAGACGATCTCGGCCGCATCGGCGTCGATCTCGAAGGGGCCGGTGGGCGGATTGCCCTCGAGGTCGGCCCGGATGCCGACCGCCCCGGAGAGCGAGAGCTCGCCCAGGGTGAGGCGGGTGTCCTCCACCCGGAGGTCCGCCCCGAGCTCGAGCGCGCCCCCGAGGTCGCCCCGCGCCACCACCGATCCGGTGATCCACCCCCCGCGCACTGCACTTCGCTCCGGCAGCCAGGCTGCCACGGCGAGCGTCGGCAGCCCGCGGACCCGGAGCTCGAGATCCACGGCGGAGCCGGCCCCGAGCTGCGCGCGAAGGTCGACCTCACCGCCCGCGGGGGTCCGGCCTCGGACCCGCACGGCACGAAGCCGCGTTCCCGCGGCGAAGGAGGCCGTGCCCGAGACCTCCACGAACTCGAGGCGTGCCGGCGGGTCGACGGTCCGGTCGAGGAAGACGAAGGTCGAGTCGGCGACCTCGAGGTCGCGCACCGACACCCTCGGACCGGTGCCCGCCGCGCCGTCCCCCTCCGCGCCCGGAGTCGCCTCACCGGCATCGGCGGAAGGGGGGCCGCCTCCGCGCGGCAGATGGAGGCCGGATTCGTCCCGCACCAGGCGGATGGTGGCACCGGCGATCTCGATCTCCTCGAAGACGACGCGGCTCGCGAGCAACGGCGCGAGGGCGAGCCGGAAGCGCGCCCGATCCGCCGCGACCACCGGATCCTCCGGATCGCCGAGCTCGGCCCCCGCGACCTCGACGACCGGCGGCAGCCAGCCGACGCGGAGCTCCCGCCAGGCCACCGGATGGCCCGAAGCCCGTTCCACCTCGACGCGGAGGCGCTCGCGGACTGCCGCGCCTTCGAGCACCCGGGGCAGGAACACGGCCGCCGCCCCGAGAGCGAGGGCGATGAGGACGAGCACCGCCGTGGCGACGGCCACCGATCTCCGCATGCTCACCCGCCCTGGCCGAGCCTGCGCAGCAGCAACTCGCGCACGCTCGCCGGATCCGCCTTGCCCCGGGTGCGCCGCATCACCTGGCCCATCAGGAAGTTCAGGAGCTTCTGCTCCCCGGCCCGGAACGAGGCCACCTCCCCCGGATGCTCCCGCAACACCTCCTCCACGACGCCCCCGAGTGCCCCCGCATCCGAGACGGCCTCGAGGCCCCGACTGCGCATCAGCGCCTCGGGGTCGCCGCCCCGCTCGAGCAGCTCCGGCAGCAGATCCCGCGCACTCCGGGCGGTGAGCCTTCCGTCGTCCACCAGCCGGAGAAGGCGGGCGAGACCCTCGGGGGGCAGAGCCGTCTCGTCGGGCTGCCGGTCTCCGAGGGCGGCGAGGAGGTCCCGGAGCAGGAAGCGCGCCACGGCCCTCGGGTCGCCGTGGGCCCGGGCGGCGGCCTCGAAGTACTCGGCCAGGGAACGGTTGCGCACCAGCGCCGCCGCCTCCCGGGGAAGGAGCCCGAGCTCGGCCTCGAAGCGCGCCCGCCGGGCCTCCGGCAGCTCCGGGAGCTCCGCGCGAATGGCCTCGATGCGCGCGGGGTCGATGCGGAGCGGCACCAGATCGGGGTCCGGGAAGTAGCGGTAGTCGTCCGCATTCTCCTTCACCCGCATCACCCGGGTCCGCCTGCGATCCGGGTCGTAGAGCAGGGTGGCCTGCTGCACCCGCCCCCCGGCATCGAGGATCTCCGCCTGGCGCCCCACCTCGGCGGCGATGGCTTCCTCCACGAAGCGGAAGGAGTTCAGGTTCTTGAGCTCGGTTCGGGTACCGAGCTCACGGCTGCCCTCGGGCCGGATCGACACATTGGCATCGCAGCGGAACTGCCCCTTTTCCATGTCCGCCTCGGAGACCTCGATGGCGCGCAGCAGCTCCCTGAGCGCGCGCAGGTAGGCGCCGGCCTCCTCCGGCGAGCGCAGGTCCGGCTCGGAGACGATCTCGAGCAGGGGCACGCCCGCGCGATTGAGATCCACGAGGGTGCCCTCGCCAAACAGCGACTCGTCGTGGATGGACTTTCCGGCGTCCTCCTCGAGGTGGATGCGGGTGATGCCGATCCGGCGGCGCTGCGGCTCCTCGCCTCCCGCGGCCGGGACCTCGATCTCGAGCCACCCCCCCGTGCAGATGGGCTCCTCGTACTGGGAGATCTGGTAGCCCTTGGGAAGGTCCGGGTAGAAGTAGTTCTTCCGGGCGAACACCGAATGGGTGTGGACGGTGCAGTGGGTGGCCAGCCCGGCCCGGATGGCGAGCTCCACCGCCCGGGCGTTGAGCACCGGGAGCGTACCGGGGAGCGCCAGGCAGTAGGGCGTGACCGCGTGGTTGGGCTTCTCGCCGAAGGTGACCGGTGCCTCGCTGAAGAGCTTGGAGCGGGTGCGCAGCTGCGTGTGGACCTCGAGCCCGATCACCACCTCGTAGCGGGAACCGGCCCGGGGCATCAGGCCGCCTCCGCGGGGCGACGCCGGTGCCAGTCCGTACGCCGCTGGTAGGCGTCCGCAGCCCGGAGGACCTCGGGCTCCCCGAGCGGAGGGGCGATCAGCTGCAGACCCACCGGAAGCCCGCCGACCTCGCCGCAGGGGACGGAGATGGCCGGGAGGCCCGCCAGGTTCACCGACACGGTGTAGATGTCGGAGAGGTACATCGAGACCGGGTCCCGCTCGCGCTCGCCGAGCCGGAAGGCCGGCTCGGGGGTGGTCGGCGTCGCGATGAGGTCGCAGTGCTCGAAGGCCCGCTCGAAGTCGCGGCGGATCAGCGTGCGAACCTGCTGCGCCTTCCGGTAGTAGGCGTCGAAGTAGCCCGCCGAGAGCACGAAGGTGCCGAGCAGGATCCGCCGCTTCACCTCGGCCCCGAAACCCTCGGAGCGGGTGCGCCGGTACATCTCGGCGAGGGTGCGCGCCCGCGGACTGCGGTGCCCGTAGCGGACACCGTCGTAGCGGGCGAGGTTGGAGCTCGCCTCGGCGGTGCAGATCAGGTAGTAGGTCGCGATCGCGTGGCGGGTGTGGGGAAGGGAGACGGTCACCTCCCGGGCTCCGGCCGAGACGAGCTCCGCCACCGCGGCCCGGACCCGCTCGAAGACGGCCGCATTCCCCCCCTGCTCGGGGAAGTACTCCTTCGGGATCCCGATCCGCAGGCCGGAGACGTCGCCGGAAAGCGCCGCGGCGTAGTCGGGCACCGGCTGCGGCAGCGAGGTCGAGTCCGCCGGATCGTGGCCCGCGACCACGCCGAGCAGCAGCGCGGCGTCCTCGGCCGACCGGGCGAGCACGCCGACCTGGTCGAGGGAGGAGGCGAAGGCCACGAGTCCGAGGCGGGAGACCCGGCCGTAGGTGGGCTTGAGCCCGACCACCCCGCAGAAGGACGCGGGCTGCCGCACGGACCCGCCCGTGTCGCTCCCGAGCGCCGCGGGCACGCTGCCGGTGGCCACCGCCGCCGCGGAGCCCCCCGAGGAGCCCCCCGGCGTGCGCTCCGGGTCGAAGGGGTTGCGCGTGGGACCGGCGCAGGAGTGCTCCGTCGACGATCCCATTGCGAACTCGTCGAGGTTGGTCCGCCCCACGACCACGAGGCCCGCGCGCTCGAGGTGGGCGACGGCGGTGCTGGTGAAGGGGGACACGTACCCGCGGAGGATCCGGGAGCCGCAGCTCAGCGGCTCGCCTCGGATGGCGAGGTTGTCCTTCACGGCCACCGGAATGCCGTCGAGGGGCGAGCGGGGCGCCCCGCGGGCCCGGCGGCGGTCCGCCTCCTCCGCCTCCCGGAGGGCCGCCTCCGCCCGAAGGCCCAGGTAGGCCCCGAGGGCCGGCTCGAGGGCTTCGGCCCGCTCGAGGCTCTGGCGGACCAGCTCGTGCGCCGAGCATGTTCCCGCCTCGAGGGCGTGGGCGAGCTCGCGCAGGGTGCCGAGGGCAGCGACCACCGCCGGCTAGGCCTCGTCCGAGTCGAGGACCTGGGGCACCAGGAAGGCCGTGCCCTCGTGGGCCGGGGCGTTTCGGATGGCCTCTTCCGGCGGGAGCGGAGCGTCGGGCTCGTCCTCGCGCAGCGGCGTGGCGAGCTCCATCACATGGGCCGTCGGGGGAACCCCGGCCGTGTCGAGCTCCTGGAGCTGGCGCACGAAGCCCAGGATGCGCGCGAGATCCGCCGCGAGCGCGGTGGCCTCCCCATCGCCGAGCTCGAGGCGAGCGAGGTCGGCGAGGCGCCTCAGGTCCTCGAGGGTGATTCCGGGTGCGTCCACGGACACCGGAACAGGCTAGCACGCTGGCGGCCCCGACTCCGGAGGGATAGGGTGTCGCGCCATGACGGCGCCGGTCTTCGAGAACCTCCCCGAAGACGTCCGCAAGGGCGTGGAGGAGCTCGGCTGGACGGCACCCACTCCGGTCCAGGAACGCGTGATCCCCCTCATGCGCGAGGGGAAGGACCTGATCGTCCAGGCGCGGACCGGCAGCGGGAAGACCGGCGCCTTCGGCATTCCCATCGCCTGCGCGGTCGACACCGACCGGCCCGTCACCCAGGCCCTGGTACTCGCACCCACGCGCGAGCTGGCCGTCCAGGTGGCCACCGAGGTCGAGACCCTCGGCCGCCATCGGGGCATCCGGACCCTGCCGATCTACGGAGGGGTCGCCTACGGGCCGCAGGTGGAAGGTCTCGAGCGCGGTGCCCACGTGGTGGTGGGGACACCCGGGCGCATGCTCGACCACATCCGGGCTGGCCGGCTCGATCTCTCGAACCTGCGGATCCTCGTCTTCGACGAGGCCGACGAGCTGCTCTCCCTCGGCTTCTGGCCGGACATGCGCGAGATCCACACCCACCTGCCGAAGGAGCGGCAGTCCTGTCTCTTCTCGGCGACGATTCCCGAGCGCGTTCGCGCACTCTCGCGGGTCTTCCTCCACGAGCCCGAGTTCGTCTCGCTCTCCGAGGGCCAGGTCGCTCCCAGCGAGATCGAGCACTACTACTGCGTGACCCCGGCCAGCGAGAAGGAGGCCAACCTCGTCCGGATCCTGGAGGACCAGGACCCGGAGAGCGCCATCATCTTCTGCAACACCAAGGACGACGTCCGCTACGTCACGAGCTATCTCCGCCGGCGCGGCTTCGACGCCGACCAGATCTCCGGGGACCTCTCCCAGGCCGCCCGCGAGGACGTGATGCGGCGGATCAAGGCCGGGCAGCTCAAGTACCTCGTCGCGACGGACGTGGCGGCCCGTGGCATCGACATCAGCGACCTCTCCCACGTGATCTCCTACTCGGCTCCCACCTCGCCCGAGGTCTACGTGCACCGGACGGGGCGGACGGGCCGCGCAGGCAAGGCGGGGGTCGCCATCTCCCTGGTCTCGGGCTTCGACATCGGCAACTTCAAGTACCTCCAGAACGTGAACCGGATCGAGATCCAGGAGATGCCGCTGCCCACCGAGGAGAAGATCCTCGAGCGCTTCCGGGAGCGGATCGCCGTCAAGGTCGAGCACGAGATGCGGCACATGAGCGAGCAGGAACGCCTGGTCCGCGTCGACCGCTTCCTGCCCATCGTCGAGGCGATGGCAGCCACCCACGAGGGCCGCCGGGACCTCGCCGCCATCGTGGCCGCCTACATGCACGAGCACCGCCCCGAGACCTCGGTGAGCGCGCCCCCCCCGGTCCACTCCGCACCGCCTCCCGGCCAGGAGGACGCGGGGCGTGCCCCGCGCCCGCCGCGGCGCGAGGGAGAAGGCCCCGGCCGCCGGCGGCGGCGGCGGCGGCGGCACGGCAGCGGCTCCTGAGGGATCGTGCCGGCCCCCTGCCGAATTCCAGCCCGGCGCCATCCCGTCCTCCCCCGTGCGGGCCGGAGCCGCTCCAGCGCCCCGACGGGACGCCGCGGGCCCACCGGGCGGGGCCGCCGCGGTCTGCCGGAGGCGCTGCTCGCGGTGGTGCTCGCCGGCGGAGCCGCCGCCTCGGAGGTCCCGCCCCGCGCGGTGCGGCTCGCGGCACTCGAAGGGGCCGCACGGGTGGTGGTGGGCCGGGTCGAGCGGGTGGACCGCCTCGATCGCCACGGATACCTGGCCCGGATCGAGGTGGAGCGCGAGCTCGGGACCGGTCCGGGCGGCGAGTCCGCTTCCCGCCCCGACGAGGTGGCCCTCGTGGCCTTCGAGGAGCTCGCCACCGGGCGCCCGCCCCGTCTGCGCGCGGGGACCCGCGTGCTCGTCGGGCTCGGTGGCCGGCCGCGCGGCTCGCTCTGGCGAGAGCGCCTCGCGGCACGGCCCCGGGAGCCCGGGGTGCACGAGCTCGCCGGGGAGGGGCGGGCGCTCCTCGAGGATCCCGACGACGCCACCGCCGGCCTGCTCGCCGCCTGGCTCGCGGCGCAGCGGCGCGATCCCGGCGGACCGGCGGCTCTCGAGTTGCTGGCAG
>JALSIO010000777.1 GCA_026989995.1 Myxococcales bacterium | reverse complement strand
CCACACCCTCGGTGCTCCTCGATCGGGTGCTCGCCCTCGGCCGCCGCGGACTCTCGATCCAGCGCTACAAGGGCCTTGGCGAGATGAATCCCGACCAGCTCGCCGAGACCACCATGAACCCGGCCACCCGCACCCTCCTCCAGGTGCGGATCGAGGATGCGGTGGAGGCCGACGACGTCTTCACGCGGCTCATGGGTGACGAGGTGGAACCACGCCGGGAGTTCATCGAGCAGAACGCACTCGAGGCCCAGAACCTCGATATCTGAGTCCCGCGGCGCCCGTCGGGCCCGGTCCGACGGCGCGCGCTTCACGATCGACGGAGCCTGCACGTGGCCGACGAAGGAAATCAGCCCCGGCCCGACCCCGGCGGCGGCGCTGCGCCGCCGCCGGGCGCGATCCCCGTAGCCATCGAGGACGAGGTCCGCGCGTCGTTCATCGACTACTCGATGTCGGTGATCATCAGCCGTGCACTGCCCGACGTGCGCGACGGGCTCAAGCCGGTCCACCGGCGCATCCTGTACGCGATGCAGCAGGAGGGCCTGCTCAGCAACCGGCCCTACTCCAAGTCCGCCGGGGTCGTGGGAGAGGTCCTCAAGCACTACCACCCGCACGGGGACACGGCCGTCTACGACGCCCTGGTGCGCATGGCCCAGGACTTCTCGCTCCGCTACCCGCTGATCGACGGGCAGGGAAACTTCGGCTCCATCGACGGAGACCCGGCGGCCGCCTACCGCTACACCGAGGCCCGCCTCAATCCCCTCGCCGAGGAGGTTCTCCGCGACATCGAGCGGGAGACGGTCGACTTCATCCCGAACTTCGACGGCCACACCCAGGAGCCCGCCGTCCTGCCCACCCGGATCCCGAACCTGCTCGCGAACGGCTCGGCGGGGATCGCGGTCGGGATGGCGACCAACATCCCCCCTCACAACCTCCGCGAGCTCGTGGACGCCCTCGTCCTCCAGGCCCGCCGGCCGGACTGCTCGCTCGACGAGCTCCTCGAGAAGCTGCCGGGGCCGGATTTTCCCACCGGTGCGCTGATCTGCGGGACGGAGGGGATCCGGGCGGCCTATGCCACCGGCCGGGGCCACCTGACGGTGCGCGCCCGCGTGGCGGTGGAGGAGCACAAGCGCGGCCGCCGGATCGTCGTGACCGAGATCCCCTACATGGTCAACAAGGCCAGCCTCCTCGAGCGGATCGCCGGGCTCGTGAGGGAAAGCCGCATCGACGGCATTTCCGACCTTCGCGACGAATCGAACCGGCAGGGCATGCGGGTCGTGATCGAGCTCAAGAAGGATGCCCAGGACGAGGTGGTCCTGAACCAGCTCTTCGCGATGACGCCCCTGCAGACCACCTTCGCGGTCAACATGCTCGCCCTCGTCGACGGCCGTCCGCGGGTGCTCCCGCTGAAGGAGGCCCTCGACCTATTCATCGACTTCCGCCGCGAGGTGGCGACCCGCCGCGCCGTCTACGACCTGCGCCAGGCCGAAGCCCGCGCCCACGTGCTCGAGGGCTTCGCGATCGCCCTCGACAACCTCGATGCCGTGATCGCGCTGATCCGGAACGCCGCGGATGCCTCCGAGGCCCGCGACCAGCTCATGGCCCGCTTCGGCCTCTCCCAGATCCAGGCGCAGGCGATCCTCGACATGCGGCTCCGCGCGCTCACAGCCCTCGAGCAGGAGAAGGTGATGACCGAGCTCGCGGAGCTCCGCGAGCGCATCGCCGATCTGCGCGCTCTGCTCGCCAGTCCCGAGCGGATCCTCGACGTGGTCGTCGAGGAGCTCGAGGAGATCCGCGAGCGCTTCGGGGACGACCGCCGTACCGAGATCGCGCCGCCGGTGGAGGACCTCTCGGACGAGGATCTGATCCCCGAGGAGGAGATGGTCGTCACCATCTCCCACGCCGGCTACGTCAAGCGCAACCCGGTCAGCCAGTACCGCTCGCAGCGACGCGGCGGGAAGGGGTTGCGGGGCATGGACACGCGTGACGAGGACTTCGTCGAGCACCTCTTCGTGGCGTCCACCCACGACTGGATCCTCTTTTTCACCAACCTCGGTCGCATCCACTGGAAGAAGGTCCACCAGCTCCCCCTGCTCGGCCGGGCCGCGCGCGGCCGGGCCCTCGTGAATCTGCTCCAGCTCGGCGAGGGCGAGCGGGTGCAGGCCGCGCTGCCGGTGCGGACCTTCGAGGGAGCGGAGCGGGAGTTCGTACTGCTCGGGACCCGACGCGGGATGGTGAAGAAGACGCCGCTCGCGGCCTTCTCCCACCCGCGCCGCGGCGGGATCATCGCCGTCAAGCTCGCGGAGGGCGACGAGGTCATCGCCGCGCGGCGCACCTCCGGCTCGCAGGAGGTGATGATCGCCACCCGGAACGGCAAATCGATCCGCTTCTCCGAGGAGGAGGTCCGGCCGATGGGCCGAAGCGCGGCCGGCGTGCGGGGGATGGCGCTCGTCGGCGACGACGAGGTCGTGGCGGTCGAGATCCTCTCACCGGGCGCCACCATCCTCACGGTCACGGAGAGTGGCTACGGGAAACGCACGCCGCTCGACGCCTACCGGCTTCAGCGGCGCGGCGGACAGGGCATCATCACCATCCGCACCACCGCCCGAAACGGCAAGGTCGTGGGCGCCGTGCAGGTCCTCGACGACGACCACGTCATGCTCATCACCAGCGGGGGCAAGGTCCTCCGCTGCCCCGTGAGCTCGATCTCCGTGATGGGCCGGGCGACCCAGGGGGTTCGGGTGATGGAGCCCCCGGAGGGAGAGCGGCTCGTGGCGGTGGCGCGCCTCGCCGAGCGCGAGGATGCCGCCGAGAGCGCCACCGTGCACTAGCCGCCCCCTCGGGCGCGGGCACCCGGAAGGTCGTTGGGCGCGGCCGTGCGCCGGAGACGGGAGGGGAGGCCATGCCGTCGAGGACCGTTCCGCCGCGGAAGCGGTCCGCCGAGCTCCTCCGGCGGGCGCGGCGTGTCATCCCGGGTGGCGTCAACAGCCCGGTCCGCGCCTACGGGGCCGTCGGAGGAACCCCGCCCTTCCTCGAGTCGGGTCGCGGTGCGCGCGTCACGGACGTCGACGGCAACCGCTACCTCGACTACGTCGGATCCTGGGGGCCGCTCATCGCGGGGCACGCGCATCCACGGGTCCTGCGGCGGCTGCGCCAGGTGCTCGCGCGGGGAACGAGCTTCGGGGCACCGACCGAGCTCGAGGTGGAGCTCGCCGAGCGCATCTGTGCCGCGCTTCCCTCCGTGCAGATGATCCGGATGGTGAACTCCGGAACCGAGGCGACCATGAGCGCCCTTCGGCTGGCTCGGGCGGCTACCGGCCGACCGCGCATCCTGAAGTTCGAGGGGTGCTACCACGGCCACGCCGATGCGCTCCTCGTGGGTGCGGGAAGTGGGGTGGCGACCCTGGGCATCCCGGGGTCCCCGGGCGTCCCGCCGGCCTTCGTCGAGCTGACGGTCCAGGTTCCGTACAACGATCTCGACGCGGTGGACGAGGCCTTTCGCCGCCATCCGGCGGAGATCGCCTGCGTCATCGTCGAGCCCGTGGCCGGCAACATGGGCTGCATCCCCCCGGAGCCCGGATTCCTTCCGGGCCTCCGGGAGCTCTGCGACCGCCACGGCGCCCTGCTGATCTTCGACGAGGTCATGACGGGGTTCCGGGTCGCCTGGGGCGGCGCGCAGCGGCGCTACCGGGTGAGGCCCGATCTCACCTGCCTCGGGAAGGTGATCGGCGGCGGGCTTCCCGCGGCTGCGTACGGGGGGCGACGCGACCTGATGCGACAGGTCGCACCCGCGGGGCCCGTCTACCAGGCCGGCACGCTTTCGGGCAACCCCCTGGCCGTGGCCGCGGCCCTCGAGACCCTGGCGCTCCTCTCGGAGGAGGGGCGCTACGACTACCTCGAGTCGCTTTCCACCCGGCTGGTGGAGGGCCTGCTCGCCGAGGCGCGGGAGGCCGGCGTCGAACTCACCGCCTCGGCCGTCGGCGGGATGTTCGGCTTCTTCTTCCATCCGGGGCCGGTGAGGAACTTCGCGGACGCCCGGGCTGCGGACGCGAGCCGCTTCCGCCGCTTTTTCGCGGCCATGCTCGAGGGCGGCGTCTATCTCGCACCCTCCCCCTACGAAGCGGGGTTCGTGTCCCTGGCCCACCGCCCGGCCGACATCGACCGCACGCTCGAGCTGGCCCGGGGCGCCCTCCGTCGCGCCGCGCGGGGGCGCTGATGGCGGGCCGGCGGCAACGCCGGGCTGCGTTGAGTGGCTGGAAGCCCTCCGCTAGCATGCGCGCCGCTCGAAGGGCCGGAGGTCGTCCGGGTGGCGCCCCGGGGCCCGGTCCCCGCAGGATCGCCCGGTGAGCGCAAACGGGGAGCGCGGAGGCCCCCCGGGCGGGACCGGCCCTGAAGGACGTCCGGATGGCGGGCACCGGGCGGGTCCGGTCGGCCCGCCGGAAGGGCGGATCCCGCATGCGGGGTGCCGGGAGGATCCCGGCGGGGGGCCGGCCGGGCAGACCGGGGCCGGCGACGGGCCGCGGCTTCCGCTCGGTCCGCTGGCTTCGGGCCGGATCGCTTCCCGGCTCGCCATGCGGCGCTTCGGGATCGGCTACCAGGCGGCCCTCGAGGCCGTCTTCGCCATCCTGATCGGGATCCTCGGCGGGTATTACGTGGACCGCTGGCTCGGCTCCGCGCCCGTGGGGCTCCTGGTGGGGGTGCTGATCGGCTTCGGGTCCTTCGTGCTGCGGCTGGTGCGGCTCGCGGGGCAGCTGGAGCGGCTGGCCGCCGAGGGCGGCGACGAGGCTGGCAGGGAGGAGCCGGCGTCGCAGGCACGGGGAGGCGGGCGGCCGATTCCGCCGGGCCGGGCCGGTGCGAACGGCGATGGAGCCGGCGGAAGCGGGGAGGCGGGAGACGGGGATGGGTGATCTGCCCCGGGCACAGGGCGTCGAGGCCCTCAATCTGACGCTCTCCGCGGGTGCGGTGGCGGCGTCCCTGGCCCTCGTGGGTCCGGCTTTCTCCGCCAGCGTGGCGGTGGGCGCGCTTCTCGAGGCCGTCAACTTCCGCGCCTTCCGGCGGGGGGCGGAACTCCTCTTCCGGGGCGAGATCGCCGGCTCGGGGCCCGTGGTGGGTGCCTTCGCCCTGCGGTTCGCGGGACTGGCCGTCGCCACCGCCGTGGCCCTCGCCGCCGGCGCCCACCCGGTCGGTCTCCTGGTGGGGCTTTCGCTGATCGTCCCCTCGGTGGTCATCTGGGCGGTGCGCAACCGGCCGCCAGTGCTCGACTGCCCGCCCGGCCCGCCCCCGGACGATCCGAGCTGGGATCTCTTCGACCCGTGGCTCGCCCGGGAACGCGAACCCCGCGACGACGAGGACGACGCGTGACCATCTACGACCCGCTGGCCCCCATCATCCCGCCCGTGATCCAGGCGACGATCCTCGCTGCCGGGGTGCTGGTTCTCGGCGGCATGGCCATCCAGCGCCAGCTCCGCGCGGCGGGCGGCGGCGTGATTCCCGACGAGGGCGTCACGCTGCGGAACGTCTGCGAGCTGATCGTCGAGTCGCTGATCTCCCTCGCCCGGGACACGATGGGCGCGGAGTACAAGAAGCACTTCCCCATCGTGGCGACGATGTTCATCTTCATCCTGGTCTCCAATCTGCTCGGCCTGATCCCCGGGTTCGCCGGCGCCACGAGCTGGGTGGAGACGACGGCTGCCTGGGCCATCATCTCCTTCGTGGTCTACAACGCCATCGGAATCCGCAAGCACGGCTTCTGGTACATCAACCAATTCCTCGGCCCGAGCTTCTTCGAGACCACGATCTTCGGCCGGCACATCCACGTCCGGCCCCTGGCGCCGATCTTCTTCGTCCTCGAGGTTCCCCTCCACTTCGCGCGGATCCTCACCCTAGCGGTCCGGCTCCTCGCCAACATGTACGCGGACCACACGGTGGTGGCGGTCTGGCTGGGCCTGGTGCCGGTGGTGGTGCCGGCGATCTTTCTCGGTCTCGGGGCACTGGTGGCCTTCCTGCAGGCACTGGTCTTCGCGCTGCTGACCATGATCTACATCGGCCTCGCCCTCGAGGAGCCGCACTGATTCGCAACCCCACGAAGCCTCCGGGCTGACTCGCAAAGGAGAGACCCGACCATGCGCAACTTCGTCCGCCTCGTCCTCGTGCCGCTGGCCCTGGTGCTGCTGCCCGGCGTGGCCTTCGCCGCCGAGGCCGGAAGCGGCGGTTCCGGCTGGGGCTACGCCCTCGGTGCCGGGCTCGCCGTCGGCCTCGCCGGTCTCGGCTGCGGCATCGGCCAGGGGCTCACCGCCGGAAACACCACGGCGGGGATCGCGCGGAACCCCGGCGCCGCCGGCTCGATGTTCACCAACTTCATCCTCGGGATGGTGCTGATCGAGTCGATCTCGATCTACGGGCTCGTGGTGGCGCTGCTGCTGCAGGCCAAGATCTGAGCCGCTCCCGACCCGGCGGGCGCACCCGAACCGCCCGAGGCGCCCGCGGCATCGGGAGGACTGAGTGCCGGGCGAGAGCTTCGGTACGGGCCTCACCCCTGAACCAGATCCCGTACCGAGCCCGTGCTCTCGCCCGGCGACTCGTCCTCCCGCTGGCCCCCGGTCCCGTTGAAGGGGCCGAACGGGAGCCGCCCTGCGGCGGTGTCCGCAACGGACAGCAAGGGCCGTGCCGGCCTGTCGGATCCCGGCGGGGACGCGTCGCCTCGCCTGGTGCGGGCCGTGCCGGCACGACGTCCTGCGACGGGGATCCCGGTGGACCGCCGTCCACGGAACGGCCGTGGCCCGCGGGCGACTGATCGCCGTCGAAGGCATCGACGGCGCGGGCAAGAGCACCCAGACCACCCGGCTCGCCGAGGCGCTCCGGCGCGCGGGGCTCGACGTGGTGATCACCCGCGAGCCGACCGGGGGCCCCCACGGCCAGGAGATCCGGCGTCGGGCTGCCGCCGGGGAAAGGCTGCCCGCCGACCGGGAGCTCGAGCTCTTCCTCCGCGACCGCGACGAGCACATCCGCGGCGTCATCGGCCCGGCCCTCGCCGCCGGTCGCACCGTCGTCACGGACCGCTACTTCCTGTCGACGGCCGCCTACCAGGGAGCCCGACTCGGCGACCCGGAGGCGCTGCTGCGGCGCTGCGAGGCCCGCTTTCCGATTCCGGACCTCGCCCTCGTGCTCGTGGCGCCCACCGAGGTCGGGCTCCGCCGGGTGGGCCTACGCGGGGAGGCCCGGGAGGCCTTCGAGGAGGAGGCGTCCCTCGGCGACGTGGCCCGTGCTTTCGCCTCGCTCGAGCGCCCGTGGATCGTCCGCGTGGATGCCACCGGCTCGCCCGGGGAGGTGCACCGCCGGCTGGTGGACGCGGTGGCGGCTCGGCTCGGCCTCCCGGTGGCTTCCGTCCCGGGCGCGGGGGACTGAAGCCGCGGCGCCGGGCCGCGCGGTCCGGTCCCGCGTGCGCCGGGCGTGGGCCGTCTACTCCGGCCCGTGCGGGCGGGATCGCGAGGGCGGCTTCGCGGCGAACGCCTCCGCCGACCGGGCCGGGGCGGCGCACCGGAACGCCGGCCAGAGCATGGCGAGCGGAAGGCTCAGGACCGCGATGCAGGGGAGGTTCACGACGAGCACGTTGAACGCGGCACCGCGGGCCAGCGATCCCGCCGAGTCGACGACGAACCACAGCCAGGCGCTTCCCAGCACGGTCCAGAAGGCCCAGGGTTCCCGGCGCCGAAACGGTCCGCGCACGACGGCCGCAATCGCCGCGAAGTACGCGGCACTCGTGGCACCGAGGGGCGCGAGGAGGAAGCGCCGGAACCGATCCACCTCCCGGGGCGTCTCGCCCTCGTAGAAGGCCTCGGCGAGGAGGCCATCCGATGCGCCGAACGGGTCGAAGCGCCCGAGGACCACCCAGGCCAGTCCCTAGAGCGCGAAGAGCACCGACGCGGCCACCGGCCAGTGGCCGAACAAGGTCGCCCGGGCGACCGGCCGGGGCCGGGGGTCCCGGTCAGGCATCGCGCGCAACCGGGGGGGCTCAGGCCGGCTGGGGCGCCGGGGGCGCGATGGGCGGCAGGGCGTCCGGAGCATGGGCCGCCCGAAGAGGCTCGATGCGGAGCTCCCGGCGGACCTCGTCGAGCGGTCGCGGCAGGTACTCCTCCAGCGGGAGCGGCGGAAGGAAGCGCGCCCGCCGCCCGGCCCGCCAGGCCCGCCACAGGTAGGGAATGAGCGGGCTCCACGGGCGCCGTTCCTCGCGCCAGCGGGTCCGGATGCTCTGCCACACCACGGTGAGCAGGATGTACGCGAAGCCGCGGGTTCCCATCTGGCCCACGCTGAAGGCGAGCACGCCGAGCTCTCCCATCGGATCCCGGTTGTAGCCGGAGAGCACGTGCCAGAGGTCGTGAACCTGGGTGAGGCGCGTGCCGAGGTACACCAGGTCCGGATCGCCCTCGCGGGGCCGGTCCATCAGTCCCGGCCGGAAGTCGTTCTCGCGCATCCAGCGCGCGAAGACGCGGCCGAAACTGCCCTCGGGAAGTCTTTCCAGGGCCGCCACGTCGATGTGGGCGGGATCGAAGAGCGGCCGCTCGCGAAAGAGTCGGCGGCCCTCCGGGTCCCGGAGGATCCGGCGGAGCAGCCGGCGCGGCTGGTTGCCGGCGAGGGCCTCCACCACCTCGAAGACGGCCTCCGTCTGTTCCGGATCGGCCAGGAGCCGCTGCATGGCGCGGCGTGCATCCCGGAACCGCACCCGATTGCGCTGCACCATCGCGGGGGACCTCCTCCGGCTCACGAGCTTACCCCGGGCGCG
>JALSIO010000776.1 GCA_026989995.1 Myxococcales bacterium | reverse complement strand
TGCACGGTCTCCTGGGCGTCCCACGGGCGGTCCGTCGTCTGCCGCGGCAGGGGGAGCGCAACCATGCGAACAGGATCGCCTGGTCGAGGAGGGCGTGCCGCTGCGCCCCGGTCTCAGGCCGGGGCATCCCCTTCGTCGGCGGCGATGTCCGGGCCCCGGCACGCCGCCACGAACTCGGACGGCACCCGGACCTCGACGCCCCGATGGCGGAGCCGGGCCGAGAGTCTGCGATCGGCCGTCACGACGATCACCCTGGCCCCGTCCTCCTCGCGGCCGGATGGCCGGCGGCTGCCCCCGGGGCCGGGCCGCCGGGCGAGCGCGAGGAGGTGGGCATCGGCGGAGGGCGCGAACACGATCTCCACCGGCGTCTCCCTCGTCCCCCGCCATCCCCGCCATCCCGTCGGGGCGGAAGAGGAGCCCGGGTGCGCGGGATGCGCTTCCTGCGCGGCGTGGGGCCCGTCGAACACGACCCGCACCCGGGCGCCCGGGCGCGCGAAGCGCCGGGCGAGGGCCAGCAGGCGCTCGCGCGCCGGGCGCTGCCAGAAAACCTCCCGCTCCACGCCTCGAAGCACCGCCACCTGGAGCACGTTGTACCCGTCGAGGACCCAGAGCTCCGGGCCCGGCTCCGGATGCGGCCCCACACCGTCGGCGGGCGATTCGGGAGGCGGCCCTCCGTCGGGACGGCGCGGGCAGGGCGACGACATGGCCGGAGGATAGGGGCCTGCGGGGGCGACGGGTCCCGGAGCCGGGCTTCCGCACGCCGGGCAGGGGGCGTCCGGCGGTGTGCCGGCTCCGTGCGGCGCGTGCCGGGTCGCCCCCGACCCCGCCTCGAGGGGGGCCGGCAGGAGGGGAGCCGGGCCGCCACCCGCGGGTCCGAAGGCGGCGACGACGAGGCCGGGGGCGATGAAGGCGGCGATCACCGCGATCGCCGTCCAGGCCTCCCGGGCGAAGCGCGGTCCGGTCCGGACGCGGCGGCCGGGACGTCGACGGGAGGTCAGCGGCGGGCGTCGGGCGACCATGCCGCCCACCTTGCCGCACCGGTGTGACAGGGGCGGTCACGACCCCCTGGGGCCCGCGGTGCCCACCGGCGGGGCCGGGCGGAGTCCTTGCGCGGGGCGGGGGCGGGTCCTATCCACGCCCGCATGGGTGGAGCAGTCCGCGGGCTTCTCGTCGCCGCGCTCGTGCAGCACCGGGCCGACCCGGATCCGGGCCGGAACCTCGCGCGGGCGGTGGCGGCGGTGGGGCGTGCGGCCGACCGGGGGGGGCGGCTGGTCGTCCTCCAGGAGCTCTTCCGCTCCCGGTATTTCTGCCAGAGCGAGGACACCGCCTGCTTCGATCTCGCCGAGCCGATTCCCGGCCCGTCCACGGAGGCGCTCGGCAAGGTCGCCGCCGAGCGGGGCGTCTACGTGGTGGCGCCGATCTTCGAGCGACGGGCTCCCGGCGTCTACCACAACAGCGCCGTGCTCCTCGGGCCCGACGGCGCCGTCGCCGGCCACTACCGGAAGATGCACATCCCCGACGACCCCCTCTACTTCGAGAAGTTCTACTTCACGCCGGGGGATCGGGGCTTCCGGTCCTTCCCCCTGGCCGGGCTCGAGGGCCCGGGCGCCGAGCCACCGCGTCTCGGCATGCTCATCTGCTGGGACCAGTGGTTTCCCGAGGCCGCCCGCGCGACCGCGCTCGCCGGCGCCGACGTGCTGGTCTACCCGACCGCCATCGGATGGCAGCACGACGAGGGGCCGGAGATCGAGGCGGCGCAGCACGACGCCTGGGAGACGGTGCAGCGCGCGCACGCCATCGCCAACGGCGTCTTCGTCCTCGCGGTGAACCGGGTGGGCCGGGAAGGCGGGATCCGCTTCTTCGGGCAGTCGTTCGCCGCCGACCCCTACGGCCGGGTCCTCGCGCGGGCTCCGGCGGACGAAGAGGCCCTGCTCCTGGTGGAGCTCGATCTCGACCTCGTGGAGCGCGCGCGGCGGGAGTGGCCCTTCCTCCGCGACCGCCGTGTGGACGCCTACGGGGGGCTGACGCGGCTGTTCGCAGGCCCGGGGAGCGCCGACGGGGAGGCGCGATGAGCGGAGACCCGGGCGACGCGCTTCCCGATCTCGGGGCCGCGGGCTGGCGCTGGCCCGCGGAGTGGGAGCCCCACCGCGCGACCTGGATCGCCTGGCCGAAGAACCCGGAGACCTGGCCCGGGGGCCTGCTCACGCGCGTCGAGGCCGTCTGGGCGCGCATCATCGAGGCCCTGCTCGGCGCCGAGCCGGTGGAGGTGCTCGTCGACGACGTGGCCTCGGAGGAGGCGGCGCGATGCGCACTGCGGGGCGCCGGCCTCCCGCTCGAGGATGCCCGCCTGCGGTTCCACCGCATCCCCACCGACGACGCCTGGGTCCGCGACACCGGTCCGCTGGTGCTCGTGCGCGGGGAGCGCGAGCGACTCGCCCTCTGCACGCGTTTCGACGCCTGGGGCGGCAAGTACCCCCCCTTCGACCGGGACGCCGCCGCCGGCCGCCGCATCGCGGACGCCGCCGGGCTTCCCGCGGTGCAGGTGGACCTGGTCCTCGAGGGGGGGTCCGTGGACGGCAACGGGTGCGGAACGGTTCTCACCACCGAGAGCTGCCTGCTGCATCCGAACCGGGCGGGAAGAGGGCGGCCCCGCACCCGGGATGGGATGGAGGAGGCGCTCGCGCGGCTGCTCGGCGCGCGGCGGGTGGTCTGGCTCGGTGCGGGGATCGCGGGCGACGACACCGACGGGCACGTGGACGATCTCTGCCGATTCGTCGCCTCGCACACCGTGGTGGCGGCCGCTCCGGGGGAGGAGTCCGATCCGAACGCCGCGGCGCTCCGCGAGAACCTCCGCCGCCTGCGGGGCCTGCGGGACGCGGAGGGGCGGCCGATCGAGGTGGTCCCCCTGCCCATGCCGCCTCCGCTCTCCGGGGCGGAGGGCCTCCTTCCCGCCACCTACGCCAACTTCTACCTGGCCACGGGCATCGCGCTCGTGCCCGTCTTCGGCGTCCCCACCGACGCCCGGGCCCTCGCCGTGCTGCGCGAGGTGCTCGCCCCGCGCGAGGTGGTGGGCATCCCCGCTCGCGAGCTGGTACACGGACTCGGCGCGGTGCACTGCCTGACTCTCCACGAGCCCGCCTGACGACGCCCGCCCGGGGCGATCCGCCCCGCCACGCCACCGCGGGATGCGGAGATCCCGTCACCCGGCAGGCGTGCCCGAAGGGGGAGGCGGGTTCGCCCCGACCGGTCCCGGGCGTCGACGCGGTGCACGGCCGTGGCGTGACGCGCACCGTTGCTTTCCAGACAGGCCGAATTTCGCTACAACCGGGGCCTTTCCGGACGCCCTCGGCCCGAGGCCTTCGGCCCGATGACGGGAGAGTCAGGTGGAGATCTTCCGGCACGATCTCGTGGTGGTCGGCGGAGGCGGCGCAGGGCTCCGGGCGGCCATTGCCGCCGCGGAGTCCGATCCCGCGGCCCGCATCGCGCTGGTCTCGAAGGTCTACCCGATGCGGAGCCACACCGTCTCCGCCGAGGGCGGCGCCGCCGCCGTGGCCCGGCCCGACGACAGCTTCGAACAGCACGCCTACGACACGGTCAAGGGCTCCGACTTCCTCGCCGACCAGGACGTGGTCGAGTACTTCGTGCACGAGGCCCCGGGGGAGCTCACGCGCCTCGAACACTGGGGATGCCCCTGGAGCCGCAACGAGGACGGCACCGTGGCCACCCGCGCCTTCGGCGGCATGGCCACCAAGCGCACCTGGTTCGCCGCCGACAAGGTCGGCTTCCACATGCTCCACACCCTCTTCCAGCACTCGCTGCGCTTCGAGGGGATCGTCCGCTACGACGAGTACTTCGCCGTGAAGCTCCTGGTCGAGGAGGGTCGCGTGCAGGGGGTGCTCGCCCTCGACGTGCGCACCGGGGAGCTGGTCGTCTTCGCGGCGCCGTCGACGCTCCTTTGCACCGGAGGGGCCGGCAAGGCGTTCCCCTTCACCACCAACGGGAACATCAAGACGGGCGACGGCATGGCACTCGCCTATCGGGCCGGTGTCCCGCTCAAGGACATGGAGTTCGTCCAGTACCACCCGACGGGCCTGCCGGGAACCGGGATTCTGATCACGGAGGCCGCGCGGGGAGAGGGCGGCTACCTGCGCAACGCGGACGGCGAGCGTTTCCTCGTGACCCGCGACTACGGCGTGGGGACCAAGGCCGAGCTCGGTCCACGCGACATGATCTCCCGCGCCATCATCCTCGAGATCGAGGCCGGCCGCGGCGTGCAGGGCGAAGACGGCGAGTACGTTCTCCTCGACCTCACCCACCTCGGCGAGGAGAAGATCAACACCCGGCTCCCCTTCGTGCGGGAGCTCGCGCTCACCTACGCCGGGGTGGATCCGGTTCGCGAGCCGATCCCGATCCGGCCGGTCGTCCACTACATGATGGGTGGCATCGACGTGAACATCGACGGTGCCACCGATCTCCCGGGGCTCTACGCTGCAGGTGAGGCGGCCTGCGTCTCCCTCAACGGCGCCAACCGGCTCGGGAGCAACTCCCTCACCGAGTGCATGGTCTTCGGCGCGCGCAGCGGGCTCGCGGCGTTGCGCTTCGCCCGCGAGGCGGGCGGGGTGGACGAGGCGCGGCTCCGGGCGCGGGCGGAAGAGTCACGCGAGGGCGTCGAGTCGCGGCGGGGCCGCAAGGCGGGCACGGTTCGGATCTCCGAGCTCCGCCGGCGGCTGAACGCGACCATGGAGAAGGGCTGCGGCGTCTACCGCGACGAGGAGCGGATGCAGGAGACGGTGGCCACCATCGCCGAGCTTCGCCCACTCCTCTCGGAGATCGCGCTCGAGGACGACAGCCGGGTGTTCAACACCGAGGTGGTGGCCGCCCTCGAGCTCGAGAACCTCTTCGACGTGGCGGAGGCGGTTGCCGGGGCCGCGCTGGCCAGGAAGGAGTCCCGCGGCGCCCACGCCCGGAGGGACTACCCGAATCGCGACGACCAGAACTACCTCCACCACTCCCTCGTCTATCACGATCCGTCGAGGCCGCGGCTCGCGACGAAGCCCGTCGCCCTGGGTCGCTTCCAGCCGGAGGAGCGGAAGTACTGATGGCCGACGGCTCCAAGACCAAGACCTTCATCGTCACCCGCTTCGATCCCGACCGGCACGAGGCACCGACCACCGAGACCTACGAGGTGCCGGTGCGCGAGCGGTGGAAGGTCCTGGACGCGCTCAACTACATCAAGGACGAGCTCGACCCGACCCTCTCCCACCGCTGGTCGTGTCGGATGGCCGTGTGCGGCTCCTGTGGCATGAACGTCAACGGGGAGCCGAAGCTCACCTGCAAGACCTCCCTTGCGGAGTACGGCGACACGGTGCGGGTCGAGCCGCTTGCCAACTTCCCGGTGGTTCGAGACCTCGTGGTCGAGCTCGACGGCTTCATGGACAAATTCCGGGCCGTCAAGCCCTGGATCATCAAGGCGAAGGAGCGAGCCGTCGAGGAGGGGCCGCACCGGCAGAGCCCGGAGGAGCTCGAGGTCTTCCGGCAGTTCAGCATGTGCATCAACTGCATGCTCTGCTACGCCGCCTGCCCGGTGGTCGCCAACGAGCCGGAGTTCCTCGGCCCCGCGGCCATCGCCCTCGGGCACCGCTACAACGAGGACAGCCGCGACGAGGGTGCCCGCGAGCGCAACCGCATCTTCCGCGGCGAGGGGACGATCTTCTCCTGCTCCTACGCCAACGAGTGCAGCGAGGTCTGCCCCAAGCACGTCGATCCGGCTGCGGCGATCAACCAGGCCAAGTTCCGCGCCGTCCTGGACTGGGCGGCGTCCTTCGTCACCTCCGGACCCCGGGAGGAGTAGTCGTGGCGAGGATGGCCCACCCCCAGGCGATGCAGCCCGCGCGGCCCCCGCGCACCCGGACGGCGCGCCCGAAGGCGCCCGACTACCTGCGCCCGCGGATGCTCTCCTACCTGCTTTTCGACGCCACGGGCATCGTGTACCTGCTCGCGGGCCTCGTGGTGCTCCGCGCCGTCTTCGCGCTCGCGAGCGGACCGGCCGCCTGGCAGGCCTTCGTGGCCGATCTCCACCACCCGGGCTACGTGGCCTTCCACCTGCTCACCTTCGTGTCGGCGGTGTTCGTGGGCGTGCGCTTCTTCCGGCTCTTCCCGAAGGCGCAGCCCGCCCGGATCGGGCCGCTTCGCCCGCCGCCCCGCCCCCTGATCCACGCGATGCTCTACGCGGTCTGGATCGCGGTCACCGCCTTCGTGGTGGCCGCGATGGTGGGGGTGATTCCGTGAGGAAGCTCCTGCTGCAGCTCGAGCCCGTGATCTGGCTGCTCTTCGGCCAGGGAATCCTGATCGGGACGCTTCTGCTGACGGGCTGGGGTCTCGTGCTCGGCGTGCTCCTGCCCCTCGGGATGGTTCCGGAGGAGGCGCTCTCCTACGACCGCGCGCTCCGCGTGGGCGGAAGCCTTCTCGGGCGCCTCGTGCTGCTCGGCCTCGCGGCGCTCCCGCTCTGGAAGGAAGCCCACCACCTGCGCTCGCTCTCCATCGATTTCGGCGGCGCGGAGCGGGACGTCTGGATCGCGCCGCTTCTCTACGCCATCGCGGCGCTGGGAAGCCTGCTGGCGCTCGTGGCCGTGTTCCGCATCCCCTTCCCCGGCTGACCGCGCGGCTGCCGTGCGCCGGCGCGTGCTCGAGGGGGTGCGGATCCTCGACCTGACCCGGGTCGTGGCCGGTCCCTTCGCCACCGCGATCCTCGCCGATCTCGGCGCCGAGGTCATCAAGGTCGAGCGGCCTCGGATCGGAGACGACTACCGCTTCGGGCCGGCGCCCGAGGGCGAGACCTCGCTCTCCTTCCAGAACATCAACCGCGGCAAGCGCTCCATCACCCTCGACCTGCGGCGCGAGGAGGGGCGGGCGCTCTTTCTCCGGCTCGTGGAGCGCGCCGATGCCGTGGTCGAGAACTTCCGCGCCGGCTGGATGGCGCGCCAGGGCCTCGCGCCCGAGGTGCTGCAGGCGCGCAATCCGCGGTGCGTCGTGGCCTCGCTGTCGGGATTCGGCGCCCGCGGGCCGCGTCGCGACGAAGCGTCCTACGACATCGTCGCCCAGGCCGCGGGCGGGCTGATGGCCATGACGGGCTTCCCCGGTGGTCCGCCGGTCCGCGGGGGCGGCGCCCTCGCGGACTTCGTGGGCGGGCTCTACCTGGCGCTCGGGGTCGTGGCGGGGATCCTCGACCGGGACCGGGGCGGACGGGCCCGTGCGCTCGACCTCTCGAACCAGGACGCCATCTTCGCCATCACGGACTCCGCCGCCACCCTCTTCGCGGGCCTCGGCGTGCGGACGGAGCGCCTGGGCAGCCAGCACCCCTTCGCGGCGCCCTACGACGCCCACTCGGCCCGGGACGGAACGGTGGTGGTCGCCACCGCGAGCAATCGCCTCTTCCGGGCGCTGTGCACCGCCATGGGCCGGCCGGAGCTCGCGGAGGACCCGCGCTTCCGCACCCACCGCGACCGGGCGCGCAACCGCGAGGAGGTGAACCGGATCGTCGGGGAGTGGGTGGCCGCGCGGACCGTGGACGAGGTCCGGCGCCTGCTCGGGCCGGAGGGCGCGGGCGTGCCCTGTGCGCGGGTCGAGGCTCCCGAGGAGCTCGTGGACGACGCGCACCTCCGGGCCCGCGGCATGGTGGAACGCCATCCCCATCCGCGGCTGGGCGAGGTCGTCTTCCACGGGAATCCGCTCCGCTTCGAGGGGGCCGAGGCCCGCGAGCACCCCCTTGCGCCGGAGCTCGGCGCGGACAACGCCGCGGTCTACAGGGAGCTCGGCCTCGGCGGGGCGGAGCTCGAGGCCCTCGCCCGCGACGGCGTGATCTGACGCCACCGCCCGGCGCCATGCGCACCCCTTGGGGATCCGCCCTGGGGCCGGACCGCCCGTTTCCGCGGGGGGGCACGCCGCGGCTGCCGGGGCCGTGCATGGGGCCCGCGGGGCGTGCGGGCCCCGTCGGGAGTCCGACTTCCCGGCGGGCAGGGTCGCCGGGGTCGTCTTGACGCCGCCTGCGCGGTGCTTAGGAATCCGTACGTCGGAGAGACACCATCGGGTGTCCCAAGAGGGTGCAGGCGCACCCCGTCTTCACAGGAGGAAGGAGCGATGGCGCTGATTCCGTGGCGGCAGCAGGGCAGCTCCCTTCCCACGCGTCCCGCGGCCGACCCCTTCGAGGCGCTGCATCGAGAGATGGACCGGCTCTTCGAGGAGGTCTCCCGCGGGTGGCTGGCTCCGCTCGGCGGGCGCGAGGTGAGCTTCCTCCCGCCCATCGAGGTGACCGAGACGGACGACACCGTCCGCGTCACGGCGGAGCTGCCCGGGCTCGAGGAGAAGGACTTCGAGCTGAACCTCGAGGGGGACGTCCTCACGCTCCGCGGCGAGAAGCGCGCGGAGAGCGAGGAGGAGCAGGGCGGTGTCCACTACCGGGAGATCCACTACGGGCGCTTCGAGCGCCGGGTGCAGCTCCCGGCGGAGGTGGACGCGGACAACGCCCAGGCCGAGTTCAGGAACGGCCGGCTCGTCGTCACCCTGCCCAAGGTCGCGAAGTCCAGCGCTCGGAAGATCGAGGTCCGGGCTTCCTGAGTGGGACCGAGTGGGAGCGAGGCCCGGCGGGAGCCGGGCCCCCTGCAGACGACCCCGGCGGCAGAGGCCGCCGGGGCCGTCGTGTCTTGCGGCCCGGTCGCCGACCCCCTGCCCGGTCGGCTCTTCCCAGGCCGCCTGCGTCCTCGAAGGCCTCCTAGAAGAGGATGGTCAGGCCGTCCACATG
>JALSIO010000775.1 GCA_026989995.1 Myxococcales bacterium | reverse complement strand
GGGAGGGGGGGGATGCGGGACGGGTAGGGGTGGGCGGCAGCCTCCGCGCGTCCCGATGCCGGGCCCGTGGCCCCGCGGGCGCAGGCTTCCCCGTGGCCCGCCGATACGCTCCTTCGCGATGGCCCCTGAACCCGTCCCCGGCCGGAAGCGCGTCCGGCAGGAACGGCGCGTGCGCGCCGCGCGCCGGGCCCGTGGGGAACGGCTCGCGCTGCGGCTGGCGCTCCTGCTCGCCCTCGTCTCGCCCGCCCTGCTATGGGCCTGGGACCGCTCCGGGCCCCAGGAGATCGCGTGGGCCGAGGTGGTCGAGACCCGCCGCTGGCGCCACGCGGCCCCGGGTGAGGCCCCCCACGCCCACCTGCGCGCGATCCTCGTGGTCGAGGGGGTCCGTCGCGTGGTCCTCGACCGGGCGGACGGCCTGCGGCGCGGGCAGCGCATTCCCGTGTGGGTGCGGCGCGGGCGGCTCACCGGCCGGGCGTATTTCCTCGATCTCGCTCAGGCGGACGAGCTGCCTGCCGAGGAGTAGGGAGTGCGCCGGCGCCCGGACCGGCAGCGGAAGGCCGCAACCTCCCGCTCCGGGGGGATGCGGCGGCCGGCCGGCCGGCCCGGGGATGCTGCCCGCCGGCTTTTCGGGCGGGCGCGGCGTCCATCCGGGGGGCCGTGCGCTAGGTTCGGCGGTCACAGGAGCCCCGACCGGGCGAAGGCGCCCGGGCAGCCGAGGGAGGCCGAATGGCACCTGCATCGAGAAACCAGTCCATCTACGCCGCCGCGATCGTCGCGGTGGGGGTGATCGTTGGGAGCTTCCTGGTGGCCAGTGCGCTCGACCGGCTCACCGCCCAGGTCGACCGGGCCACGGGACGGCTCGACGAGATCGAGAAGGCCATCGCCGACGCGAAGGGCGCGCTCGGCAACCTCCGGGCGGCCGCGCCGGCGGCGGCGCCGCGCCGCGGCCCGGATCCGAACAAGCGCTACGAGATCGATCTCGCCGGCGTTCCCATCAAGGGCCCGGAGACGGCCAAGGTCACCATCGTCGAGTTCTCCGACTTCCAGTGACCGTTCTGTGGGAGGGTCGGTCCGACCCTCAAGCAGATCGAGCAGGAGTACGGCGACCAGGTCCGCTTCGCGTTCCTGCACATGCCGCTGCCCTTCCACAAGAATGCCCCGGCGGCCCACGCCGCGGCCGAGGCAGCCCACCTGCAGGGCAAGTTCTGGGAGATGCACGACAAGATCTTCGCGAACCAGAAGGACCTCTCGCCGGAGACCTTCGTGCGCTACGCGGAGGAGATCGGCCTCGACGTGGAGAAGTTCAAGAAGGACATGGCCTCGGCGGCGGTGAAGAAGCGCATCGACGAGCACGTGGCCCGGGCCTCGAAGGTGGGCGTCACCGGGACACCCTCGTTTTTCATCAACGGACGCTTCCTCTCGGGCGCCCAGCCTTTCGGGGCCTTCAAGCGGATCATCGACGAGGAGCTCGAGCGCGGCTGAGCCGGGCGCTCCGCGTGCCGCACGCCCCGGTCGGGCCCTCCCGGCCGGGGCGTTCCCGTTTCGGGGGCCGGTCCGTCGGGGTCGGCTCCGGCAGCACGGGGCGATCCCCCCGCGGGCGAACCGGCGCCCCGGCTGCGGCGCGCCATCCGCGAACCCCGGGCCCGGGTCGTGCGTATTCCTGTCGAGACGCGCCCGGGAGGAAAGCCATGAGCACGAGAACCTGCCCCTTCTGTGCCGAGGAGATCCGCGCCGAGGCCATCAAGTGCCGCTACTGCGGGAGCCGCGTGGGCGGCCGGCCGGGCGACCCCGGGACCTGGCACCGCGGGTACCCGGAGGCCCGGCTCGCGGGCGTGTGTGCCGCCATCGCCCACAACACCGGGGTCTCGGTCACGGTGGTGCGCGCCGTCTTCGTGCTGCTGACCTTCTTCCACGGCCTCGGTCCGCTGCTCTACGCCATCTTCTGGGTGCTCCTGCCCGACCGGCCCGGGGGCACCTCGCCGCTCGAGCGGGCCGCGGACGCCCTGCGGGACCTCTTCGGTGCGCCGGGGCCGCGGCACCGGAGGGTGCACCGGGAGTCCGGCTCGCAGCCGCCGGCCAGGAGCGGGGAGGGCGGCGCCGGCGAATGGGATCCGACGAGGAGCTGATGGCCGCCGTGGCGCGCGGCGACGAGGGCGCCCTCGGCCTGCTGATGGAGCGGCACGGCGCCTCCCTCCACGGCCTGCTCGCACGGCTCGCGGGCGACGGCGCCACGGCCGACGACCTCTTCCAGGAGACCTGGCTGCGGATCGTGCGCTCCGCGCCCCGCTTCGACCCGCGCCGGCGCTTCCGGCCCTGGGCCTTCCGGATCGCCACCAACCTCGCCCGCGATGAGCACCGTCGGCGGCGCGTGCGCTTGGGAGAGGGCCAGCGCCCGGCGGAGGAGGAGCGGGCACCCGAGGCGGGCGATCCGGCCGAGGCCCGGGAGGTCCGGGAGCGCCTGCAGGCGCTTCCCGGGCACCTGCGGGAGCCGCTGCTCCTGCGCTACTTCGGCGGGCTCGACGAGGGCGAGATCGCCGAAGCCCTCGGCATTCCCCGCGGCACGGTGAAAAGCCGGCTCCACCACGCGGTGGCGCGACTCCGCGCCGCGTACCGGGAGGACGCAAGGTGAGGCGCGAATCGGATGCGGAGCGGCGCGCCGACGGCGCCGCCGCCCCGTGCGAGCGGGTCCGGGAGGCCCTGGTCGACGCGCTGCTGGCGCGGAGGGAGGGCCCGGAGCGGGAAGCGGCGCACCTCGCGGACTGCGCGGCCTGCCGGGAGGAGGGGCGCGTGCTCGGGGCGCTGCGGAGCGCGCTCGACGCGGAGCCGCCGCCGCGGCTCGACCCGGCCCTCCTCGCGCGGGTCCGCCGCCGGGCCGCGGGCGAGCTGTGGGAGCGGCGCGCGGCCCGGGGCTTCGCCCTCGAGGCCGTTCGCGCCGCCGCCGCCGCGCTCGTGGTGGCGGTTCCGGTCACGGTGATCCACGCCGAGCTGGTCTTCGCCGGCCTGCGGTGGCTGCTCGAGGGGCGCCTGCCGGGGGTCCTCCTCCGGGCCCTCGAGGCCCTCTACCTCGGCTCCTCGCTGCTCGCGGTGGGGCTTCTGCTCGCCAGCGTGCCCCTGCTGCTCGCCTTCCGCGGCGGCGGGGGCATGGCGCGGCCCGCCGAGGGAGGTGCGGGATGAGCGGGACGAGGATCTGCCCCTACTGCGCCGAGGAGATCCGCGCGGAGGCCGTCAAGTGCCGGTACTGCGGAAGCTTCGTCGAGCCCGCCGCGCGCGCGCCGGTCGAACCCTGGACCCGCCCGGTCGAAGGGCGCGTCCTCGCCGGGGTCTGCGCCGGGCTCGCCGAGCGCTTCGGCCTCTCGGTGAGCGTGCTCCGGCTCGCCTTCCTGATCGGCGCGCTCTTCTCGGCGGGGGTCGCGGTCCTGCTCTACATCGCGCTCTGGATCGCCATGCCCCCGGAGGCGACGGGGCCGGAGCGGCCGTTCGGCGAATCCGGGGGGGCGCCCTCGGTGCCACCCGGGAAGGACTAGTCCGGAAGGCCTAGGGCAATCCCCGAAAAAAAGGCCGGCTTAGGCGAGCTTCCCGATGTGCCGCGGGCTCCTCGGCGGCGATGATGCCCCCCGTCCGGCGCGAGCCGGGAGGAGGCAAGTCCGCCATGTCCGAGAGCCCGCGTCCGATCCGATCCGCCTTCCCGGCCCTGCTCGCTGTCGCGCTGCTCGCCGCCGCGGGCCCCGCGGCCGCGGCCGCCCCCGACTTCGACGGGGACGGCGTCGTCGGCGCCGCCGACTTCTTCGCCGTGATCCGGCCCTGTCTCGGCGTGGACCTCGCGGTCACCCCGACCTGCGCGGGGGCCGACCTCGACGGCGATGGCGCCGTCGGTCCGGCCGACTTCTTCGGGCTCTTCCGCCCCTCGCTGGGCCCGGTGGATCTGCCGGACCTCTCCGGGCTCCCCTTCCTCGACTGCGACGGCGCGGGCGCGACGGCGACCTGCGCCATCGAGATCGGGCCGGAGATCACGCTCACCACCGCCCGCCGCAACCTCACCGCCTACGCCGACGGTTCGGGGTTCGAGGCCGCCGGGGCGGTCTTCGTGGAGACGCCCTCCGGGCGCATCCCGCTTTTCGACGCGGAACTGGTCTTCGAGACCGGTACCGGCCCCCTTGCGGGGATCGAGCGGCTGGTGGGCAGCGTGGACGCGCCCTTCCCGTCGCTGCCCCTCTTCGGGGAGGCCGTGCTCGAGGGCGGAAGCCGGGCCAGCCTGGGCTTCGACTTCGGCCGCAACCTGGCCTACCTCGACGCGCCCCTGCAGCCCGACCGGCAGTACCTCTTCTTCCACTTCGCGAGCGGCTTCACGGCCGAGTTCGGCTTCGACGACATCCTGCCGCTCGCCACCGAGCCCGGAGCCACCAAGCCCTTCGTCTTCAGTCCGCTTCCGGAAGCCGGGGTCACCCTGGTTCTCAACCCCTTCGATCCCATGTTCTACATCTCCTCGGACCTCGGCTCGGGCTTCAGCGAGGAGGACCTCGACGAGATCGAGCAGAAGCGGAAGGAGGAGCGCGAGGCGGCGGGCTCCGACCCGAACGACTCCGACCCGGACGCGAAGGACAAGTCCGGCAGCGAGCTCGGCGGCATCGGCTTCTCGTGGCACGGCTGGCTCCCCTTCGCGCCGGAAACCACCTTCGGCATCGGCGACGACATCGGGGCCTTCGACGGCCACATCCTGCTCCAGGGGACGGTGCCCTTCGCACCGCTTCCCATCGAGCTCACCGGCGAGACGGTGGCGAGCACCGATCCCACGGCCGGGGTGGAGCTGGCCGGAAATGGGCTGGTGGAGGTCGCCATTCCGATCGTGAGCGATCTCATCGGCTTTTCGATCCCCCTCGGCGACGCCAGCGCCGGCATGAAGGTGGAGGCCGGCGAGCAGTACGCCTACTTCAGCGGGGTGATCTCTCCGGACACCTCGTGGATCCCCAGGGAGATCCCGCTGGTCCCCCAGCGCGAGGTGCGGATGGCCGGATACCTGAGCGACGAGCTCCTCGACTTCTTCGTCCAGGCCACCGGGGAATTCGGGGTCGGTGCCGGCTTCCTCGGCGACCTGATCGGGCTCGATCTCTCGGAGCTCCAGGCCCAGCAGGCCCAGCTCGTGATCGACAAGGACGGCTTCTACCTCGCCGGGACCACCCGATCGTCCATCCATCCGGCCATCGGCCCCCAGGGCGAGATGCAGATCGAGGCCTTCTTCCCGACCGAGGACGTGACCCGGGCGTTCATCCGCATCACCGGGGCCATGGCCGTGGCCGGCGTCGGCCTCTCGGGAGACGCCGTGGCCGAGCTCTCCTACCGGGGGCTGTTCGTGAGCGGCGTCTTCGACACCGGAATCAGCCGCATCGCGCTCGCCGGCGAGATCACCGGCTCCGGGCCGCGGCTCACGGGCTCGGCCGGGGTGGAGATCCCGGTCGAGACGGTCACCCAGGTGGTCGAGTGGGTGACCAACGGCGCCATCTGCGGCTACGACATCGTCACCGATGCCGCCGTGTGTGGCTTCGACACGGTGGTCAGCGGCGCCATCTGCGGCTACGAGGTCGTGACCGACGCCGCGGTGTGCGGATGGGACACGGTCCAGCAGGGCTGGAAGACGGTCACCAGCGCCGCGATCTGCGGGACGGAGGTGATCACCAGCGCCGCCATCTGCGGCACCACCACGGTCATCGACTGGGCGTGCAAGGCCGCCTGCGGCATCTTCGGCTGCGACTGCACCGACGTGGTGGCGAAGAGCTGCTCGGTCGCCAAGAGCTGCTCCGTTCCGAACTACGTGGACGTGCCGGCCACCTGTACCGATCTCTCGAAGCCGAAGAGCTGCACCATTCCCGGTACCTGCGAGATCGAGGCCACCTGCGAGCAGGTGGTGGACCTCCCGGAGTACCACGGGGCGGTGGCGGCCGACATCGCCCTCACCCTCGACTTCGCCGGCCTGCGCGGCGACGTGAGCGGGCGGTTCAACGATCTCACCCTCCTCGGCGGAACGCTTCGGGTGGGCGAGCCGATGCAGGCCTGCATCGATGTGCCTCCCTTCGGCGAGATGTGCGCGCCCTTCTAGCGGAGGCGCGCGCTGGCGGGTGCGGGCCCGCCTCGGACGGGGGCGGACGGACCGAGCGGGCCGTCCGCCCCCGGTCCCTTCCGGCGGGTGGATCCCGGCCGGCCCGGGCAGCGGGGCGGTGCGCGACACCCCGGGGGTGCGGCGGCCCGCTTCGAGTGCCTCCGGGGGGCGGGGCTGGGGGCTTCCGCCCATGGAGCGCCGGGAGATGGGCCGGTGGCCGCGTCCGCGGGCTCTGCTACGTTGCGCACTCGAAAGGCCTCGGATCGGCCTGCAGTTCTCGGCGGTGCTCGCCTCCCTGGACTCTCCCTTCGATCGCCTTTCCAGTGGCCGCCGCCCCTCGGGCGCGGCGGTCGTCACGAGCGGATCCCCCGTCCAACCCGGACAGGCCGGGAGCGGGGGCCCGCAGGTCGCGCCGGATTCGAAGGTCATGGGCGCGACGAGGAACGAGCAACTTGGGCAACAAGCTTTACGTCGGAAACATTCCCTTCAGCACCACCGAGGCCGAGCTTCGCGAGGTCTTCGAGCGGCACGGGACGGTGGGCTCGGTGAACGTGATCACCGATCGCGAGACCGGGCGCCCCCGCGGCTTCGCCTTCGTGGAGATGGGCGACGCCAGCTCCGCCGAGGCCGCCATGCGGGCCCTCGACGGCACGGATCTCGGCGGGCGCAGCCTCCGGGTGAACGAGGCCCTCGATCGCCGCGGTGGTGGCGGCGGCGGCGGTGGCTTCCGCCGGGGCGGCCGCTACTAGGGGCCGTTTCCGCGAGTCCGCCGGGGCGGGGGCGTCGAGCCCCCGCCCCCAGCGGCCCTGCCGCCGCTCCACCAGCGATCACCAGGGGTCATCCATGGCGCGAGTCAACAAGATGTCGGTGCTGAAGCGCCAGCGCGAACGCAAGAAGGCCGAGAAGGCCGCCCTGAAGCGCGAGCTCCGCTCCCGCCGCGAGGACGCCGATCGCGGCTCCTCGGAGCCGCGGGTGGCCACCCGCGAGGACCTCGCCGGCTACGGCCTCATCGACGACGGAGAGGGCGGGGAGGCCTGACCCCGGCTCCGAGGCCGCTGCGGATTCCCGGGGCGGCGAAGTCCTGCCGCCGTCCCGATCCGGTGTGGCGCCTCCCCGGTTCCGCGACTAGAAGTTGTAGCCCGACTCCTCGTGCTGCGAGATGTCGAGGCCGGTGATCTCCTCCTGCAGGTCCACCCGGAGCCCGAGCGCCGCGTCCACCGCGCGGAGCAGCAGCCACGACACCGCTGCGGTGTAGAGGGCGACCCCGACCGCGGCTGCGAGCTGCACGGCGAGCTGGCGGCCGATCGCGAGATCTCCCTGGTTGCCGCCGAGGCTTCCCGCGGCGAAGAGGCCCACCAGCACGGTTCCGATGAAGCCGCCGACGCCGTGCACGCCGAAGACGTCGAGGGAGTCGTCGTAGCCGAAGCGGCGCTTGACCGAGGTGGCGGCCAGGTAGCAGAGCGATCCCGAGGCGATTCCGATCACGAGCGCGCCCGGCGGCCCGACGAAGCCGGAGGCCGGCGTGATGGCGGCGAGACCGGCGATCGAGCCGGTGGCGGCGCCGAGGAGGCTCGGCCTCCCGTGGCGGACCCACTCGATCGCCATCCACGTGAGCGTCGCCACCGAGGCGGAGATGTGCGTGACCGCCAGCGCCATGGCGGCATCCCCGTTGGCTCCGAGGGCGCTGCCGGCGTTGAAGCCGAACCAGCCCACCCACAGCATCGCCGTCCCCGTGAACGTCATCGTCAGGTTGTGGGGGGGCATGGCCGTCTGCGGGTAGCCCTGCCGCGGTCCGATGAGCAACGCCGCCACCAGGGCCGCCACCCCCGCGGTGATGTGGACGACGATCCCCCCGGCGAAGTCGAAGACGCCGAGGTCCGCGAGGAAGGCCCCTTCGCCGCCCCACACCATGTGGCAGACGGGCAGGTACGCGAAGACGAGCCAGAGGCACGAGAAGGCGAGCATCGCGGAGAACCGGATGCGCTCGGCGAAGGCACCGATGATCAGTGCGGGGGTGATGATCGCGAAGGTGAGCTGGAAGCAGAAGAAGAGCACCTCCGGGATCGTTCCGGAGAGCGTGTTGCCGTCGACTCCTGCCAGCATCGCCTTGGAGAGCCCGCCGATGAAGGCGTGGAGCCCGAGCCGGCCCGACTCCATTCCGGCGGTGTCGAAGGCGAGGCTGTAGCCGAAGAGGAGCCACAGCACGGTGACGGCCGCCGTGATGCTGAGGCACTGCATGAGGAGCGACAGCACGTTCCTGGTGCGGACCAGCCCCCCGTAGAAGAGCGCCAGCCCGGGGATCGTCATGAAGAGAACCAGGGCCGTCGAGACGAGGATCCACGCCGTGTCGCCGGTGTCGAGGCCCTCCGCGGCGGCTGCGGCGTCCGGCCACAGCAGGATCCCCGGCCCCGCGGCGGCGGTGAGGCGGAGTCCGCGATTCCTCCAGCCTGCGCGAATCCCCATGCGTGCTCCCCTCCTCCTCGGGTCGGCCGGCCCCGGCCCCCCGGGTGCCGCGGTGCCGGCGGACGAGTTCTGCACCTCCCGCCGGGGTCCCCAGCGGGGTCCCCGGCGGGAGGCGTGCACACAATGGCACAGGTTCCGGGATGGGGGCAGACGGAGGCCGGGGTGGCCGGCGCCCTCCCGGAGACGGCACGCCGGCTCCGCCCGGCGCCCCGACCTCCTCCTGCCGACCGGTCCGGGCCGGCCGCCGCAGGCCGGCCGGGGCC
>JALSIO010000774.1 GCA_026989995.1 Myxococcales bacterium | reverse complement strand
GGCACTTCCCACCGACGACCCCGCCACCCGCGAGACCGTCACCTCCGTGTATCTCGGCACCCGCCATGCGATCGGCGTCGTCACCCGGGTGATCGCCGCCGCCGTCGAGTCCGGCGCCTTCCGGGAGCTCGACCCCCGCGAGACAGCCGTGCTCTTCTGGGCCGGTCTGAACGGCATCTTCCAGATGGCGGAGAACAAGGGCGTCTTCCGCGAGGATCCCGAGGGGCCGCTGCTCGACCGCTACGTGGACCTCTTCGTCCGGGGCATGGAGGCGGGGCGGGCCTCGCCACCGGCCCGCCCCGCGCTCCGGAACGCCCGCGAGAGCTAGGGACAGACGAGCCCGGCGCGAACGGCGTCGCCCAGGATGGCCGACGCGGTGCGCGCGGGTGCGGCGCGCGTGGCCAGCAGATCGAAGACGCGGTCGATGTAGTCCGCGCAGCTCATGCCGGGAAGGCTCGGCGGACTGCAGAGGCGCGGGCTGCGCTCGTACTCGACCACGTGGAAGACGACCCCGATGTGCGCCTCCGAGCCCACCAGGGGGCCGTGGAAGAGCGCATCTACCTCGTCGGCCAGGTCGGCGAGCCCGTAGGTGCCGTGAAGCGAGGAGCCAGTCTCGAGCTGCCGGTGCCCGAGCTGGGGCACGGACCAGGTCGCGGTCCCATCGCCGACCGGGGTCGAGCAGGTGGCCGCCATCAGGAAGGCATGCCCTCCCGCGCCGAAGGGGCTGTCGTCCACCGAGTTGGTCGCGAAGCGGTTGGCCGGCTGCCACTCGAAGGCCTCGAGGTTGAGGCTTCCACCGTTCCACGGCTGGTTCGGGCCGTGGGAGGCGACATCCGGGAAGGTGTCCGGGGGCCGGGCCGGGCCCAGGATGAGATCCACCAGGAAGCTCACCGCCTGCACCTTCTGGTAGGCGAGGTCCACGTCCTCGGTGGGCGAAAAGCCCGCTCCGGCCTCACAGAACTCCGCTCCCGCCGCGTTCATGGAAGCGAGGTACGGATCCATGGTCCCGTCTGCGAAGGCGTGGGTGCAGTCGTGATGGTGAAAGGAGATCTGGTGACCCCTTGCAACCAGTGCCGCGATCCGAGCCACGAGGCAGCCGTCCGTCGCGGTACAGAGTCCCGCCCGCCGGTCATAGTCGTCGAGGGCCTCCTGCATCCAGTCGCGGCTGAACATCAGGGTGAGCCGGTGACCCCGCGCCGCCGCCGCATCCACGGCCTGCTCCAGGCGATTCCAGTCGCAGCCCACCGCCGGGCAGGGGTCGGCGTGGATGGCAATCAGGACGTCCGACGCACCGGATGCAGTCGCCGCGAGCAGGGCCGCGCTCGCCGCGAGCGCGGGGAGCACCCTCTGGGATCGGGACCAGGTGGGGCCGACCTCCCCCTTCCCCCGCAATGCAGTCCGACGGAGCTCCATGTCAGCTCCTCCTCTCTGCGTCCCCGAGCCGCCGCGGGCATCCGCCCGCCCGTCCCGAGGCCTTCGAGGCGCCGAACCCACCAGGCCGCGTCGCGGTTGCGGAAGGTCCGGTGCAAGTCCGCACCCGCAGGCCGGCCGGGGCCCCCTGAGCCGCCCGGGCGGGCGTCTCCTGCCCACCCGCTGCGCGAAGACCTCCCGCCCGGTGCACTTCCGGCCGCGCACCGGGGCCTCGGGCGGCGGCCGGCATCTGCACGGATGGGGCGCACCTCCCGGGGAGACGCACGCAGGGGGTCCCCGCGCGAGGCGCGGATCCGAGCGGGTAGAGGACGATGCGGGGGGCCGGGATCCCGCCGTCAGCCCTTGAACGAGAGGCCGCCGTCCACGGGCAGGACCGCGCCGGTCACGTACCTCGACTCCTCCGAGGTGAGGAAGAGGGCGGCGCGGGCCCCATCGAGCGCCTCGCCCATGTGTCCCATCGGAACCGCGCGATCCCGGCGTCGCTTCGGCTCCTCGTAGGAGATGCCGAGCGCGCGAGAGAGACCCTCCATCGCCATCGGCGTCTCGAGCAGCCCCGCATGATCGCGTTCACCCGCACGCCCCGCCGCGCGTACTGCATCGCGAGCGCCCTTCGTGAAGGCGTTCATCCCCCCTTCGACGCGTGGTAGGCCACCATCGGGTCGGGCGCGAACCGGATCGCCGCGATCGACGAGATGTTGACGATCCGCCCCGGAGCCCGCGCGCTCCATGTGCGGAAGCACCGCCTTGCAGGTGAGGAACATCCCCGTGAGATTCGTGTCGAAGACCCGCCGCCACTCCTCGAGGGGGTCTCCGCCGGCCCGCCCACGGATCCCATGCCGACGTTGTTCACCAGCACGTGGATGTGCCCGAGGTGCCGGACGGCCTCCTCCACGAGGCGCCCCGCCATGGTTTCGAGATCCCTCACCCCCCGTCGGCTCCGGTGTCCGGAGCCGAACGACCCCCGCGCCTGTCTGCATCAGCTTCGCGTTGCCAGGAAGCCGACCTCGGGTTTTCCTCTGCGGCTGAACGGACCTTCCCGACAGCCGTCCTTCCCCGCAGGCCGCCCGAGTCGACAACCCCTCGAGCCACCGGACCTAGCCGAGGAGCTCCCGGTAGATCGCCTCGTCGCGCTCACCGAAGACGCAGAAGACCACCTTCCGGGGGAGCTCGTGCTCCCTCAGCCACTCGGCCGCCGTGCCGATCGCGATCTCCGCCGCGTCCCGTGCCGGATAGCCGTACACACCCGTGCTGATGCAGGGGAAGGCGATCGTCTCCGCGCCGTTCGCCTCGGCGAGCTGGAGGGAGTTCCGGTAGGCCGAGGCCAGGAGCTCGGGCTCGCCGTGGCGCCCGTCGCGGTAGCGGGGTCCCACCGCGTGGATCACGTAGCGGGCCGGAAGCCGGTAGCCCCCGGTGATGCGCGCCTCGCCCGTCGGGCAGCCCCCGAGCTTGCGGCATTCCTCGAGGAGCTCCGGCCCGGCCGCCCGGTGGATGGCCCCGTCCACCCCGCCCCCGCCGAGCAGGGACTGGTTGGCGGCGTTGACGATGGCATCCACCGTGAGCCTCGTGATGTCCCCGCGCACCACCTCCATCCGCTGCCGCACGCCGGGATCGATCTGCAACATGGCATACGACCTCCCCCACACGATCACGCTCGAGTGTGGCGCGAGGACCGGCCCGTGCAAGACCGATTCAGAATCCGCGGTGCGGCGCGCTGCTGCCCGTCTCCAGCTGGCACATCGGCGGGCAGCACGCAGACCGGGCCGACCCCGCGCGCGGGCAGATCATCTCGGCCTCGGCGACCGCCGTTCCCACGCCCGGTGTCGACCGCGAGGGGTCGCCGGGCTCCCACCCGGCGTCCGCTCAGCCGGTCCGGTAGCCGTAGAGCCAGCGGGCGGTCGTGGTGCCGACGTTCCGCGCGGAGTGTCGGGCCCCGGCGGGAATGCAGAGCTCCTCGCCCACGGCCGGGCGTCGGCGTTCGCCTTCGATCTCGAACTCCATCTCCCCCTCGAGGAGCATCACGAGCTCGTCCACGCCGTGGACGAAATCCTCCCAGCGGCGGCCGGGAGGGTCGACCCACACGTCGCAGCTGAAGCCACGGGCGGCCCAGTCCTCCCGCACCTCCCGGAGCCGTTGGGGATCGAGCCTGGGCATCGCCGCTCCCTCCGCGCGGACCGGCGCCTCCGGTGCCGCGGGCCGGCGAGGATAACCCGGGCCGGGACGCCGACGGGAACCACGGCCGGATCGAGGAGTCGGCCATCCCCCGCCGGGGCCGACGCGGCCACGGGGATCCCGATGGGCGGCCTGGCGGCCCGCAGGCGGGCCATCCGCCATACTCGCCTCACCTTGCCCGGCCACCCCTCGCCCCATCGCCGGAGCCCGCTCCGGCTTCTCGCGCTGCTCCTGGTCTGCGCGGGCTGCGGCCCGGGCGCGGAGATCCGGGTCTATCCCGCAGCCCGCATCCACACGCTCGAGCCGGGTGATGCCCCCGCGGAGGCCATCGCGCTCGAAGGGGACCGCATTCTCGCGGTCGGGACCCTGGACGAGGTGAAAGGCGCGCTCCGCGACCGCGCCTACCGGGTGGACGATCGCTTCCGCAACCACGTGATCCTCCCCGGCTTCGTGGACCCGCACCTCCACCCGCTCCTCGGCGCTGCGATCCTCGCCTCCGAGATCGTCTCCGCGGTGTCGTGGCAGACGCCGGCCGGAAGGACGACGCCGGTCCGCGGGCGCGAGGCCTTCCTGTCGCGGCTCCGGCAGCTCGCCCGAAGCGGCAGCGGCTGGCTGCTGGTCTGGGGCTACCACCGGCCCTATCACGGGCCGCTCTCCCGCGCGGACCTCGACGCCCTCTCCCCCGATCGACCCGTCCTGGTCTGGCACCGCTCGGCCCACGAGATCCATCTGAACACCGCCGCCCTCCACGAGGCGGGCCTCCGCCGCGAGGAGCTCGCCGCCCATCCCCACGCGGACTGGGAGCGCGGCCACCTGTGGGAATCCGGCCTGCTGGAGCTCGCTTCCCCGGTGGTGCGCAGGCTCATGGGCCCCGGACGTCTGCTTCGCGGCCTCACGGCGCTTGCCCGGGTGGTGCACCGGGGAGGGATCACGACGGTCGGCGACCAGGGCTTTCCGCTGGCCACCGCGCTCGGCGAGCTCGCGGTGCTGCACCTCGACCGCCTGCGCACCCGGCCCCCGTGGCGGCTCTTCCTGGTGCCGAACGCCATGACCCTCCTGCGGCGCGAGGGCAGCCCGGAGCAAGCCGAGCAGGCCGCGACCCGGCTTCTGCGGCTCGGTTTCGGCGACGTCCGCTTCCTGCGCCACGCCAAGTCGTTCGCCGACGGCGCGATCTTCAGCCAGCTCATGCAGATGACCGAGCCCTACCTGGACGGACACGCCGGCGCCTGGATGCTGGAGCCCGAGCGGCAGGGAGAACTTCTCGAGACCTTCTGGCGTCGCGGCTGGGACCTGCACGTCCACGTGAACGGTGACGCCGGCGTGGACCTCGTGATGGACGAAATCGAGTCGCTCCAGGGCCGGGCTCCCGACCCCCATCGCCGCGTGGTCCTCGAGCACTACGGCTTCGCCCGGGCCGACCAGGCGCTCCGCGCAGCGCGCCTCGGGCTCTCCATCTCGAACAACCCCTACTACGTCTACGAGCTCGCTCCCGTCTACGCCGAGGAGGGCCTCGGTCCGGACCGGGCGCGGCGCATCTCTCCGCTGGGCGAGCTGGCGCGGGCGGGCGTTCCCTTCTCGCTCCACTCGGACCACCCGATGGCGCCGGCCGAGCCGCTGCGCCTCGCCGAGGTCGCCGTGACCCGCCGCGCCCTCGACGGACGGGTGTGGGGGCCCGAGCACCGGATCTCCCGCGAGCTCGCGCTCCGGGCGATCACCCTCGAGGCTGCCCGCAGCCTGGGCCTCGAGGAGGAGATCGGCTCCCTCCGCCCGGGGAAGCGCGCGGATCTCACGGTGCTGGAGCGCGACCCCTTCGAGGTTCCCGCAGAGGAGATGGGCGACATCCCCGTGTGGGGGACGGTGGTGGGCGGGGAGCTCCATCCGATCGCTCCGCCCTGACGGCCGCACTGGCGCCCACCCGGGCGATCTCCCGCTCCACCACCCGGGCATGGGGCACCACGCGCAGGGATGGGGGAGCGATCGCGCGCAGCGAGCGCAGTGCGGCCGCGCTCGCGGCGAACGCGGCCCGTTCGCCCGATCCGAAGCGGAGGCCCGCGGCCGCGCGCGCGGCCTCCGGAAGGAGCCCCGCGGTCAGGGGCTCGGCCAGCCGTGCGAGTGGACGGAGCGCGGGCGCCACGGGGGGCCGCAGGACGGCCCGGATCAGCGACCGGCCCGCTCGCGTCGGGTAAAGCACGCCCGAGGCGAAAAGTCCCGCGATCTCCGCACGCACCTCCGACGCCGTCTGCGGCAGGGTCTCCCGCTCGAGGCCCAGCAGCGGAGCCATCCTGTGCGAGCTCGCCACGAGATCGTCCGCCACCTCCTCCGCGAGCGGACCCACCAGGGCACGCCAGGTCTCGATGGCAGAGTCGATCAGCGTGAGATGGACGTAGCGCGCGGCGCCCGGGTCCCGGGCGTCGTAGGGCGTCCCGGCCGGAAACCGCGGCGTGGCCTCGGGCAGGGTCCCCCGCACCGGCCGGTGCGCCCGCGCGATGGACCCCGCGCAGCGCGAGGCCCATTCGAGGTCCCCGAAGACCATCCCGAGCATGCAGTCGAGGGTGCGACGGAGCCGGCGCGGGGCGTCGTCGGGGAAGCGGCTGTGCTCGGCCACGCCCGCTGCCACGAACGGGTGAAGGAGCTGGAGGACCAGCGCACGCGGCCCGCCCAGCACGAGGGCGCTCTCCCGGTACACGCGCCAGGCCGTCTCCCCGGGCTCGAAGAGACCGGGACCCTGCCGACGCGGGAGCTCCTCGGCCAGCTGGCGGTCGAGCAGCCCGCCCCGCAGGGCCCGGGCCCATCGCGGCCGCATACCCGGGCGCACCATCGACGAGACCCTAGCCGCCAGCGCGCGCGCGCAGCAGGGCGTGCATGCGGTCGAACATGGAGAGGAGGGTGGAGACGACGAGGAGCCATCCCATGAGCCGGATCCATCCGTCGGTGGGGAAGCCGAGCCCCAGCCAGTCCCGGCCGACGAGGGTTCCGAGCGGCACGAAGTAGGCGATTCCATTCAGGCGCCCGAGGGCGCTGGCCCGGAGAAGCTCGCCGCGGAGGGCCCGCGAGTCGGCTGCGTACTGCCCGAAGGCCAGCGCGACGAGCGCCGGAAGCAGCTGGGGAACCGCTCCCCGGCTGGCCGCTGCGAGGAGGCCGAGCGTGACGAAGGTGGCGTCCGCGAGGTGGTCGAGGAAGCCGCCGGGGGCCGAGGCCTCGCCCCGAGCCCGCGCGATCCTCCCGTCCAGGACGTCGCTTCCGACCGCGAACCAGAAGAGGACGAAGGCGAGCGCCGTCCGGTCCTCGGCCAGGGCGAAGGCGAAGACCGGGGCCGAAAGGAGCCGGAGTCCGCTCAGCGCGTTGGCCGGGCCGACGGGCATCGAAGAACATGCTATCGCAGGGCTCGGAAGCCGGAGGCAGGGCATGAAGCGAGGAAGCTTTGCGCGTTCGGATTCCCGCCGTGGGCGGCGGGCGCAGGCCGGTGGGCCGCTGCGAAGCGGACCGAGGAGGACGAAGGGGCGCGCGCCCACCGGCTCCCTGGCCGGCCTCCTCGCCGCGGCTGCGGCATGGGGGGTGGTGGCCTGCGGCCCCTCCGGCCAGGACGGCGCAGGGACCGACCCGCTCGTGAAGCGCGGGCGCGCGGTGTACGCCGCCAACTGCACCGCCTGCCACGCCCACGACCCCTGCCGCGATGGGAACCTCGGCCCGGCGATCGCCGGCTCCTCCCGGGAGCTCCTCGAGGCGCGGGTCCTGCACGGCACCTACCCGCCCGGCTACGCGCCCAAGCGGGACACGAAGGCGATGATCCCCCTGCCCCACCTCGAAGGGGAAATCGACGCGCTCGCGGCCTACCTCGGCGCCGCCGACTGCTCCGGCTGACCGTGCCGACGCCCTAGGAGTTCAGGCCGAGGCCCACCAGGTAGAGCACCAGGGTCAACGCGAGGCCCGCGTGGATGGTCCCCGAGACGCTCGAGAGCGGCTTCTGGGTGGGCAGACCGGGCTTCATGAGTGCGTTGGCCTCCACCGCACCGATGATCAGGAGGGCCACGATCCAGTAGAGGAAATCGTTGCTGCCGTTGTTGAAGGTGTCGAAGTGCCGCGCCGAGCCCATGAAGAAGAGCATGGGGATCGAGAAGAGGGTGTTGGTGCGGGAGGCGAGGCCGGCCCGCTGACCCAGGGCGGCCGCCTCGGGGATCGCCTCGCCGCCGGCGGCCACCTGCTCCGCCGACCGGATCACGACCTGCTGGGCGGGCCAGATCACGAACCACACGTTGTACCACATGAGCGTGCCCATGATGCCGCCGGTGAGGATCCGGGTGATCAGGCCATCGCCCAGCGACATGCCGTCGTGGAAGAGGTACATGAGCACCAGGGTCCACCCCGAGAGGAAGGTGAACATGGCACCCCATCGGAACCACCAGAGCGCATTCGGGACGAGCCCGCGGATCATCGGGCTCCGCGCCTGCCCGCCGAGCTCGGTCGCGAAGAAGGGAGTCTGGACGAAGTTGAAGTAGTAGAGCATCCCGATCCAGGTGATCCCGGCCAGGAAGTGGATCCAGCGGAAGAGAAACTCCCAGCCGTACGCCGTGGTGATGATGTCCATCGAACGCCTCCCCTGTTCGCGGCGGCCCCCATTCTATCCCGGTTTCCCCGGGGCGCGAGCCGGCGCATCCCGGAGGCGCCGCCCGCCCACCGCGGGCCCGGCCCGGGCCTAGCGCCGCTCCTCGAAGACCAGCTCGGCCACCACCTCGGCGGCCCGGTCCAGGGGCACCATCCGGGTCTCGCCGTCCCGCCTGCGCGTGAGCTCGACCTGGCGGGAGGCGAGGCCCTTCGGCCCCACCGTCAGCCGGTAGGGGATCCCCACCAGCTCGGCATCCTTGAACTTCACACCGGGTCGCTCGTCCCGGTCGTCCAGGATGACCTCCGGGCCGAGGCCTCCGAGCTCGTCGAAGAGCCCCTCGGCGGCGGCCAGGATGGTCTCATCCCTCGGGCCGAGCACCGTAATCACGACGTCGAAGGGCGCAACCGCAACGGGCCAGGAGATCCCCCGCTCGTCGTGGTGGGCCTCCACCACGGCCGCCATCGAGCGCTCGATGCCGATCCCGTAGGAGCCCATCACGATCGGGCGGCTCCTGCCCTCGGCGTCCTGGACCACGGCGCCGAGCTTCTCGCTGTAACGCGTCCCGAGCTTGAAGATGTGGCCCACCTCGATGGTCTTGCGGACCTCGAGCGGCCGGTCGCACTGGGGGCAGGCCTCTCCGGCGCGGACCTCGCGCAGGTCCAGCCACTCCTGGACCCGGATGTCCCGCTCGACGTCCACCCCCCGCAGGTGGAAGCCGTCCCGGTTTGCGCCGGTCACCAC
>JALSIO010000773.1 GCA_026989995.1 Myxococcales bacterium | reverse complement strand
CGGCGCCTGGGCGCTCGAGCACGACGCGCCGGAGCTGCCGCTCGCCGCCGCCGGTGCACGGGTTTCGGCCAGCTCGGCCTTCGACCGGACCACGGTGGAGATGATCCAGCTCCACGGCGGCGTCGGCTTCACCTGGGAGTACGACTGCCACCTCTTCTACCGCCGGGCCCGGCTGCTCTCGCTCTGCCTCGGGAGCCCCGGAGAGTGGCGCGAGCGCCTGGTTCGACAGATCGAGGGCGGCCGGGCCGCGGGCGAGCCCGCGGCGGGCGGGCCGGCCCACTAGCCTACGCGGGAGACCCATCCATGGACTTCAACGACACCCCGGAAGAAGCGGCCTTCCGCGCCGAGGCGCGCGCCTGGCTGGAACAGAACGCAGAGCCGCGCGGCCCCGAGGACACCGCCCGGGGCCTCATGGGCGAGCGCACGGATCCGGAGACCGTGCGCCGGGCCCAGGAGTGGCAGGCGAAGAAGTACGACGCGGGCTGGGCCTGCATCACCTGGCCCCGCGAGTACGGTGGCCGCGGCGGAACGCCGATCCAGAGCGTGATCTGGAACCAGGAAGAGGCCCGCTTCAAGACGCCTCCCAACATCTTCGGGATCGGGATCGGGATGGCGGGGCCCACCATCCGCGCCCACGGCACCGAGGAGCAGAAGCGGCGCTACCTGCCCAAGATGGCTCGGGGCGACGAAATCTGGTGTCAGCTCTTCAGCGAGCCCGCCGCGGGCTCCGACCTCGCCGGGCTGCGGACCAGCGCCAGGCAGGAGGGCGACACCTGGATCGTCAACGGCCAGAAGATCTGGACCACGGGTGCCCAGTACTGCCACTTCGGTATTCTCGTCGCCCGGCACGATCCGGACCTCCCCAAGCACGCCGGGCTCACCTACTTCATCGTGGACATGCGCTCCCCCGGAATCGAGATCCGGCCCATCAAGCAGATCAACGGCGGCACCGGATTCAACGAGGTCTTCTTCACCGATGTCCGGATCCCGGACGAGAACCGCCTCGGCGCCGTGGGCGATGGCTGGCGCGTCGCGATCACGACGCTCATGAACGAGCGCTCGTCCATCGGGTCGGGCCAGAGCGGTGGCGGCGGATTCCGGGACCTGCTCCGGGTGGCCCGCGAGACGGTGATCGACGGCCGGCCTGCCCTCGAGAACCCGGCGGTGCGCCAGCGCCTTGCAGACTTCTATGTCCGCTCGAAGGGCGTGCAGTACACCGGCTACCGGACCCTCACCGCGCTCTCCCAGGGCGCCACGCCGGGACCGGAGGCGAGCCTCGGCAAGCTCGCGGGCGCCGTGCTCCAGCAGGAGATGGCCGCCTTCGGAATGGAGCTCGAGGGGTTGTTCGGCGCCACCCGGGACCGCGCGGTCACGCCCGTGGAGGGGAGCATGCAGGAGATCTACCTCGGCATGCCGGGCCTGCGCATCGCCGGGGGCACCGACGAGGTGCTGCGCAACATCATCGCCGAGCGGGTGCTGCGGCTCCCGCCGGAGCCGCGCCTCGACAAGACGAAGCCCTTCCGGGAGGTCCCCACCGGGCCGCCGAACGCGTGAGGGCCTCCGCCCTCGCGGTGCTGCTCGCGGCCGGGCTGCTGCCGCCGGCCGCCCCCGCCGCCGCGGTGGAGGGTGCCCGCTACATCGAGGTGCGCGGAGAAGGTCGCGCCCGGGCTGCGCCGGACGTGGCCGAGGTCCGCGTGGCGGTCCTCGCCCGGGGCCGGGAGGCGCGGGCTGCCCTCGCCGAGGCCTCGGGCGAGATGCGGACCCTCCTCGACCGGCTCCGGGCGGCCGGGCTCACGGGCCGCGACCTCCGGACCACCCGGGCCGACGTCACCCCCGAGTACGAGCGTCGGGAGCGGACCTCGCCCGAATCCGGCCCGCTCCGCATCGTGGGCTACCGGGTGGTGCAGGAGCTGCGGGTGACCATCCGAGACCTCGAACGCCTCGGCGAGATCCTCGATCTCCTCACTGCCGCCGGCGGCGACCGGGTGCAGGCCCTGCGCTTCCGCCTCGACGATTCCGAACCGGCCCTCGACAGCGCCCGCCGCCGGGCGGTTGCCGATGCCCGGCGCCGGGCGGAGCTCTACGCGGCCGAGGCCGGCGTGCGCGTGGGCCGGCTTCTCCTCCTGCGCGAGGAAACCGTGGCCGCGCCCTCTCCGCGCGTGCTCCGGGCCGCCGAGCTCACGGGCCGCGGTGCGGGCGTCCCCGTGGAGCCGGGCGAGGACGAGCTCCGCGTCGGGGTGGTCGCCCGCTTCGAGATCGGGGAGTAGCGGCGGCAGGCGCCACGGCGCCCGCTGCCAGACCCTTCGCGGGAGGCGGGACGGCGCCGGCGGGCGGCAGGGCGCGGATCAGGGCCCGCTCGCCGGCGCCGCCGCGGGAGCGAGCTCGAAGCGCACCTGGCATTTCAGCCCGGCGGGCACCTCGTGCGCGGCGTTGGGGAGCTCGAGTCGCACGCCGAAGGTCCCGCTGGCGGGGTCCACGAGCGGATCCACGGCCACGACCACCGCCTCCCGCGCCTCGCCATCGCCGAGCTCGGGGCGGACGGCGGCGTGATCGCCCTCCCGGATGTGGCCGAAGTGTGCGGCCGGAACGAAGGCCTCCACGCGCAGGGGATCGATCTGCGCGATCTCCAGGATCTCCGGGGGATCTGCGAACTCCCCGGGCTCGAGCAGCCGCCGGACGACGACGCCGTCGACGGGGCTCCGGATGCGGCGCCTTTCGAGGATCGCCCGGGAGCGATCGCGCTCGAGCTCGGCCACCCGCTGCTCCTCGCGAACCAGGTCGAGCTTTCCCTCCGAGATCACCGCCTCCCGAAACATCTCCTCGTGGCGCTCGAGCCGCCGCCGGCCGAACTCGACCCGGGCCTCGTCCACCCGGAGGGTGGCTCGCTCGACCCCCGACTCGAGCACCGCGACCACCTGCCCGGCGTGGACCCGGTCGCCGCGATCCACGAGGATCTCCTCCACGCGCCCCTCCACCGGAGTCGCGAGGCGCAGGCGGTGCTTCGGCTCGATGAGGCACTCGACGGCCTCCGAGGTCTCCGCCGCCGCCGGTGGGAGGGCGACGAGCACGCCGAGCAGCCCGAATGCCCCCGCAAGGGCGCGAAAGGCCCCCGCGCTCCCGGGTCCCATCGGGCGGAGGCGGCCGGACAACGCCCCGCGCGGTTGGCGAACTCCCTGCATCGCCTTTCCCTCCATGCGGGCCTGCTACCCCTGTGCGATCCGGGCCATCACCCGGAGGAAGCGGCGGTAGAGCCAGAGCGCAGGCGGCTCCGCCTCGGCGCGGAGCCGGATCCGGGCACTCCGCCCGACCACGGCCGGCCCCGGCGGGGGGCCTTCGAGCTCCGCCTCGATCTCGAAGTAGGGCCGGTCGGCGGTTTTCGCCTCCGGATCGACGGGGATGCCGCCCCCGGCGAGCTGGGTCAGATTCTCGAGGCGGATGGTCCGGCTGCCGCGCGGCGCCACCCGGACGACGCGCGCCCGGAGCGGGACCCCCGGCGAGCCCGCAAGCCGGGCCTCCACGGTCTCGCCCACGATCGGTCCGGCGGCCGCGAGGTCCTCCTCGCTCAGGAGGGCCCGCACGATCCAGGGCCCGGCCGCGAGGATCGCGAGCGGCTCGCCGCGCTCCACGAAGCGCCCGGCGTCGCGTTCGGTGAGCCCGGCCACGACCACGCCGGAGGCCGGCGCCCTCACCGCGAGGGCCTCCGCCTCCTCCCGGCGCCGGGCGAGATCCCGTGCCTCGACCTCCACCATGCGGGCGCGACCGAGGGCACGGCCCACCCGCTCGGGGAGCTCGGCACGGGCGCGGAGCAGCGCGGCCCGATACCGCGCCTCGGCCTCGAGGAGCCGCTCCTCGATGCGCGGGTTGCGGGTCTCGACGAGCAGCTCGCCCGCCTCCACGCGGCTGCCGGGGACCGCCGTGAGCATTTCCACGAAGCCGGGCTGCTCGGCGCGCACCACCTGTTCCCCCGCCCTCCCGAGCTCCGCGTCGACCACCACGCGACCGGGAAGGGGCACGGAGACCGCCAGCGCCGGAATCACGATGAGCAGGAGGAAGCTCAGCGTCACCGCCCGCACGCGAACGGCCTCCGTCTCCTCGTGGTGCCAGAGGTAGCGGACCATCCCGCGAAGCATCCCGTAGACCTGGCTCAGCAGGAAGGCGCCGGCCAGGAGCAGGCCGAGGAGGAAGGCCTTGGTCGCGACCAGGATCGAGATGGTGAGCAGGATCCCGATCCGGTAGAGGGCCGCGCAGACCCCGTAGACCCGGAGGATGAGCCGGGTCCGCCGGCTCCCGAGCTCCACCCCCGGCTCGATGCCGAGCAGCCACTGCTTCGCCATCGCGCGGAGCTCCTGGTCGGCGCGAGCGCGCAGGTTCGGGATCTCGACGAGATCCGAGAGCAGGTAGTAGCCGTCGAAACGCATGAGGGGATTGATGTTCAACACGACGGTCACGAGGCCACCGAGGAGCACCACGTTGTGGGCGAGGGCGGCCACGTGGGCGGAGGGCGTGGTCGCCCAGACCAGCACCGCGAGGGCCGCGATCATGGTCTCGACGTAGACGCCGGCCAGCGAGACGACGATCCGGTCGAGGGGGCGGACGAAGCCCCAGGCCGCCGTGGCGTCCACGTAGGCGAAGGGCGTTCCCAGGATGAGGAAGACGCCCATCTCGGGAACCCTCCCGCCCCGGAGCTTGCAGGCGTAGGCGTGACCGAACTCGTGGACCACCTTGAGGAGCACCAGGGTCAGCCACACGGCGGGCAGGTTGCGCGGATCCAGGATGCCGTGTCCGGGGTGGACGAAGTCGTCGAAGTTGCGCGCGAGCAGCAGCCCCGCGAGCGAGAGGATCCCGAGGTAGAGCGCGAAGGCGGCGCGGGTGAAAAGCGGCCGCGCGAAGCGCGCGGTGCGCTCCAGGAAGGCGTCCGGATCGAGCAGCGGGATCTGCACGAAGAAGATCCCCTTGAGCCGGGCGAGGCGGCGGGCGCGCTTGCGGGCCTCGTAGCGGCGGTAGAGGGCACCCGCGTTGGAGACGGGCAGGTGCAGGAAGGCCATCTGGTGGAGCTCGGCCACGAAGCGGTAGAATTCCTCCTCCTGCTCCTCGTCGAGGTGTCCGGCCTCCACCAGCTCGCGGAAGATCTCGCCCAGGCTCCGGTTCGGATCGAGACGGATCAGGATCTCGTAGTCGGTGACGCCGAAGCTGTGACTCTGCAGGGTCATGGGGTCCCGGACCACGTACACCGGCTCGCCCCGGAAGAGGTGGCGCGTCACGGTCAGGTCCCGGCGGAGGCCCACGTGGGAGCCCGCGAGGCGTTCCGCCAGGCGGGGTGCTCGGTCCGGCCCCGCCTGCCCCTCTACGCCCCTGTCTTCGCGTGCGGCCATCGCGCTAGATCCAGAGCCGGAGCCGGAGCCAGTCGGTGAAGCGGTGCAGGCAGACCCACCACGCCGGCCGGCTTCCGGCGTCGATGCGCGCCACGCCCTCGATCCCCGAGCGCACCCACGGGCGGTCGAGCTCGAGGGAGGCCTCCACCCGGTAGGCCTTGCGGCTCCCCGTGGCCTCCGCCGCGGGCACCACCCGAAGGACCTCGAGGCGGCCGGTCTGGTCCGGCCGCGCGTAGCTCGCAAACTCCCCGGACTGCCCCGGCTCCACCGCCGCGATGGCGTGCTCCGGGACCCGGATCTGCGCCACGAAGTGGCCGTCCTCGGCCACCTGGAAGAGCTCAGCGCCCATGGGGACCGATTCCCCCACGCGGCGCCGGAGATCGCCCTGCACCACCACGCCGTCGAAGGGCGCCCGGAGGACGGCGCGCTCGATCCGGCGCTCGAGAATTGCCAGACGCGCCCGGAGGATCTCGGCGCGGGCCCGCGCGAGCTCCGCCTCCACCGCGGAGCCGTCGGCGAGCGCCTGTGCCGCGGCGACGCGTTCGAGCTCGAGCTCCGCGCGGATCCGGTCCCGCTCGAGCCGGAGATCCTCGTCCTCGAGGCGTGCGAGGAGCTGACCCCGGCGCACCCGGTCGCCCGCCACCACCACGGACTCGGCGATCACCGCGTCGAAGGGCGCGCTGATCCTGCGCACCTCTCCGGGTTCGAGCACGGCGGGGGCGGCCACGCGGTAGGGAAGGGTCCCGAAGACGAACCAGACGAGCCCGAGCGCCGCCGCGGCCGCGGCGAGGGTCCGCGCCCGGGACTCGGCGCGGGCCGCCTGGCGGAGCAGCTCGCGGGCGGACTCGGCGGCGTGCTCGAAGAGGGTGCGCCCCGCCCGCTCGAGCAGCGCGAAGGCACCGGCGTAGGGGGCCACGAGCTCCTGGATCCGGTCGAGATCCGAGCGGCGCCACGGCTCGCCCATCGGCCGGCGAAGGCTCAGCAGCAGTACCGTGCCGCCGTCCTCGCAGGGCACCGGGACCGAGCAGACGGAGCTCCCCGAGCTCGCCTCGTGCCACTGGCGGTGGAGCAGGTGCCCGGTCGAAACCGGCTCGTCGGACCAGGGCCCTTCCCGCTGGCAGACGATGCGATCGCCCGTGTCGAGGCACTCCTCCATGGCCGCGCGGATGGCCTGGACGCCCGGGCTCTCGTCGCGGATCTCGTCGTACCCGGAGATCGCGAGGATCTCGACCCGGCTCCGCCGCCCCACGCCGAGGGCCACCTGTTCGGCGCCGATCTGGTTGCGCAGGCTGTTGGCGATGGCAAAGGCCAGCTCCCGCGGGTTGCGGAAGCCCGCGGCCCGGGCCAGATCCCGGGCAGCGCCGACGCCGGCCCCGGGATCCGCCGCCGCCACCTGGAAGCGCGCAGCCAGCGCCGAGGCGAGGTGTGCCAGGGATTCAACCAGCGGAGCCAGGCCGGGGAGCTCTGCACTTCCCACGCCCGGCACCACCACCGCGATCGCGCCGAGCGGGCTCCCATCGGGCTTCACCAGGGGGGCCGCCAGCACCGCCACCCGGGCGCCCGCCTCGCGGGCGCGGTACAGGCGCGCCACCGGCCGCCCTCCCTCCATGCACTGCGTGATGGCGCGGTGGACGACACCCTTGAAGAAGCGGGTATGGGCCTCGTCCCGGGTCCACTCTGCGTCCACCACCTCCGAGCCCAGGCGCGCCGAGACGGCGGCCAGGGGAGCGTCGAAGCAGGTGGCCACCGGCTCGAGGGCGGCCTTGAGCAGGTGGGGGAGGGAACGCTCGTCCCGGGCGAGCTCCACCAGCCGGGCGTAGGCCCGCAGGCGGATCGACGCCGGCTGTGCCGAAGGCCCCCGGTCTCCCGCGCACATGCCCCCCTCCAGGGCCACGATCCGCTCAGCCTCCGGGCGCGGCGTCCGCCAGCAGACCGCCCTCGACCCGGGCCGCACTTCGCGCGTCCGGGAGAGTGATCTCCCTGAAGAACTGGAAGCCCACCTCGTAGGCGTCCTCACGGATCAGGCGGCAGCGCAGACAGCGGACGAAGACAAGCGGCAGGTCGAGGTCCTGGGGATCGAAGCGCAGGCGGTAGACGTCCCCGACCTGCAGTGGGATCGGCGAGAGGATCTGACAGCCGCCGGCGGAGATGTCGGCCGTCACCGCCTGAACGCGGAAACGCAGCATCTCGCTGGAGTTGCCGGGCTGGACCACCACCCGGGCCTGGATCTGCAACCGGTGGCTCGAGCGCTGCCGGCGCACCTCCTCGGGTGTCTGGCGTTCGAGGTCCACCAGGAGGTCCAGGGCGTCGTCTGCAGGCGACAGCCTTCCGTCGGCCAAGGCTCCTCCCCCTGCCGGGCCGCGACCGGCCCGCCTCATTCGCGTTCCATCGGCAGGTCGGCCAGGCGACTTGGGCCTTCCCCGCCCCGGGCCTCGGTCCCTTGCACCGAGGCCGGGCAGGCCCGGCCCGGCGGACCGGGGGAAACCGCTTAGCGCAGGCCGGGTGAATCGCGGTGCTCATCCTCGCTGCGGCCCCCGCTGGAACCGGCCGACCGGACCAGCGCCAGCATCCGCGCGAAGAAGGAGGGCTCGGGTGCCTCGACCGGAGCCGGCCCCACCTCGGCCGCCGCGCCGGGCGCCACGACCGGCTCTGGATCGCCCGCCTCGACCTCGAAGACGTCCTCGAACCGCTCGCCCCGGAAGCCCGAGAGATCGAACGGCTCGCGCGGCGGCGCGTCGCCCGCCGGTTCCTCGGCCTCGAGCTCGAGCTCCCCCCCGGCCGCCGGATCGGGCGCGTCCACGGCATCGAGGGTCGCCCCGACCACGCCGTGCACCCCGATCTCGACCCCCTCTGCGCCACCCGAGAGGTCGAGCCCCTCGGGCAGCTCCCCGTGCGCGTCGAGCACGCGGAGCTGCTCGAAGGCCGAGTCGGGGAGGTCCCCGGCGCCACCCGCCGCGGGGGCCGGGTGCGGGCTTCCGGCGCCGGTGCCCGCCGCACCCTCGAGATCCGAGGTGCTCGCGAAGCCGGACGGGGTCGCCAGGGCGGCTGGAGCCTCCCCTGCCGGCGGCGCGGATCCGGAGGCCGGAGCGGCCACCTCGATCACGCCATCGGCGGTCTCGATCCGCTGCACGTCCGTGAACTCGATCCGGAAGGAGCGGCCCCCTCCGAGATCCACCTCGAGGCTCGAGCCGTCCTCGGATACGCTCACCTGGTCGCCCGCGAAGCGGCTGAGATCGAGGGTGTTCATGCCGCCGCCCCCCTCCACCGTATAGGTGGCTCCCGCCCGCGGGCGGCTGAAGGAGAAGGTGTCGTCGTGGGCCGAACCGCGGACTCCCTCGACACCGCGGAGGGCATCGGTCCCGCCACCGCCGGTGTCCTGGAAGCCCCGGGCGGTCAGATCCACGTGCACACCGGAGGGCGCATCCTCGTAGCTCACCATGTCGTGGCCACGGCCGCCCACGAGCACGTCATCGCCCGCACCGCCGTGGAGGACGTCGTCGCCCGCACCCCCGACCAGCCGGTCGTTCCCCGCACCGCCGGAGAGCCGGTCCGCACCCGCACCGCCGGAGAGCCGGTCGTTCCCGGACCCCCCCGC
>JALSIO010000772.1 GCA_026989995.1 Myxococcales bacterium | reverse complement strand
CGGTCCCCCCCCGATCTGGTGACGGGGGTCACCACTGAGGGGAGCAACCCCCGTGCCGACCGGCCGCCCTGTGCAGACCCGGCCCCAGGCCCTCGACCCGGCTCGGGAATCGGTGCACGGGGGCCCCGGTGCCGGGTCGGGCCCGGAGCACCATCCCGTGACCGGGCGGCAGCTGCGAAGAACGCGATCGTAACCGGCCGGATCAGGGCTCGAGAAGGTGTTCCCGCTCGGCAGCGTGGAAGGCCTTCCGAAGCCGCTCGAAGTCCTCCCGCGCGAAGGGCCGGAAGGTGCTGTCGCCCCGCTCGCGGAAGAAGATCGGATCCCCGCCGACCCGGTCCGGGTGGAAGTGGGCACGCTTGAGGTGTCGGACGAGGATCTTCTGCGTCCCCGTGTATTCGAACTCCTCGACGATCCGCACGAAGTCCGGGAACCACTTCGGGTCCATGCTTCCCTCGGTGCTCTCGCGCCGGCAGAACTCGAAGAAGCCGTCCGGGTCGAAGCGGGCACCGGGCCGAAGCTTGAGGGCGGCCATCACGAGCTCGTCCGAGACTGCGCAGGGCACGCCGTAGGCGGCCGCGAGGGCCACATCCGGGTGCTCGGCGAGCAGGCGAGCCACCTGGGCGGCCGAGAAGTTCTCGCCGTCCTTGCGGATCCAGTCGTCGGTGCGGCCGTCGAAGAAGAGATAGCGCTTGCCGTCGCGCAGCAGCACGTGTCCCAAGTCGCCGGAGTGGTACACGCCGTCCCGGTACTTCTCCGCGTTGGCCGCCTCGTTCTCGTAGTAGCCCTGGAAGAGTGAGGTGTCCGGGGCCACCCGGCAGATCTCCCCCACGGCCTCGTGGTAGTTCAGGATGCGGCCGTCCGGGCCGAGCTCTGCGGGTGGGCACTCCTCGCCCCGCTCATTCAGGATCCGGACCGCCGGATCCGTGATCTCGCCGACGCTGCCGCGCGGATCTCCCTTCCGGCGGAAGGTGCTGATCGCCGCCTCGGTGGAGCCGTAGAGCTCGAACATGTCGTCGAGGCCGAGGTACCGCATGAAACGGTCGATGTCCGGCGGCGAGGCGCCGTTGCCGAGGGCGTAGCGGAGCCGGTTGCCGGGGTGCCCCGCCACCTCGGCGAGAATCCGCTGCTCGGTGCCGTACTCGCGCAGGAGGGCCTGCAGGATGTAGTGGACCGGCTCGCCCACGTAGTTCCACCAGGTGACGCCGTAGCGCAGCACGTCCGGGAGGAAGCGGCTGGCGCTGAAGCGCTCCCGGAGGCCGATCGCCGCCCCGGCCTCGAGCGCCGGCTGGAAGCCCAGGAAGATGGCGTTCGAGTGGAACAGCGGCATGCAGGCGTAGCCGACGTCCTCCGGGCCGAGCTCGAGGCGGGAGGCGACGACTTTTCCGATGGTCAGGAGCTTCAGGTGGTTGTTGTTGATGCCCTTCGGCAGGCCCGTCGTGCCCGAGGTGTAGATCACGAGGAGGTTGTCTTCGGGCCGGACCGCGACGTCGGGCGGATCGAGGGTGCTTCCGTGCTCCGGCACCTCGGCCTCGATGCGGGCGAGGTAGTCCCTCTCGCTCCGGACCGCCGACTCCCGGCCGGAAACCACGAGGATCTCGTCGCGTCCGAGATGCCGCAGCCGGCCGGCGATCCGGTCCACCTCCGGCGCGAACTTCTCCTCCACCACCAGGAGGCGCGCCCGTGACTGGTCGATCACGCCCGCGAGGGTGTCGCCCCGGAGCCCGGTGTTGACGCCGAAGAGCGTGGCCCCGGCATAGGCACAGCCTCCATAGAGGGTCAGGAGTTCGGGCCGGTTCTCGAGCAGCATGGCGACCCGGGGCGCCTCCTCGGTGGAGCCGGAGCGCCGGCCCAGGCGCCGGAGCAGGAAGTGGGCCGTGCGCACGCAGGCATCGCGAAAGTCCCGGTGGGACAGGGCCCGGTCGTCGTGGAGCACGAACGGGCGCGGCCCGGTTTCCGGGTCACGGGCCCGCGCCTCGATGTGGGCGCATAGCGTGAGCGGGAGATCGGCAGGGGCGGCCGCCTCGGCCATGGGGACCCTCCTCGGCGTCTCGCGGGCCGACGAGGATGCCAGACGGCTGCGCCCGGCGCCTCGCCGGGCGGGCTGGAGGGGCCACGAGGCCCCGAGGGGTCAATCCTCGATGATCTCGAGGATGTAGCGCTTCTTCTCCTTGCCGCTGGCCGCCGCCATGATGGTCCGGATGGCCGAGGCGTGGGCTCCGCCCTTTCCGATGACCTTGCCGAGATCCTCCTTCGCGACCCGCAGCTCGAGGACGTGGGCGTGCTCGCCGATCACCTCCTTGATCTGCACCTCGTCCGGCCGGTCCACCAGGGCTCGGACGATGGCCTCGATGAGCGACTTCATAGGGCCCTCCAGATCCGCCTCGAGTGACGCGCCGCGCGACGTCCGCCGGCCCGGGGGGTCCCCGGGCCGGGCGTGTTCCGAGTGTACGCTGCCGCGAGGCGTTTCGGGTGCCGTTTTCGCCGGTCACGCTCGGAATTCCGCGCAACCCGAACGCCACTGGTGGGAACTGACGTAGATTGGCCCCGGCATTTGCCCTAGCCACCCCCCCATTCTGGGTCAGATCGGTGACCCCCGAGGGGAGCAGTCGACGCAGCCACTCCGTTGTTGTAGAAAACAGCGACTCATGGATGCCGAGAGCGTGACGCGAAAGTCGCGGCCAGAGCCGCAATCGGAGTCCCAATCCGTCCCCCCCTGCGGGGGACACGCAGAGCCCACGCCCGGCTAGGCCGCCGCAGGCCCCGCCGGGAGCGAGCGGGAGCCTGCCATGGCGGGAACCGAGTCCACCCTCCGAATCCTCCGCCGACTGCTCGCCAGCGGTCTGACTGCGCGCGCGGAGCGCCTGCTCGCGCGGCTGCACCCCGCGGACCTCGGCCCCCTGCTCTCCGCTCTCACGCCGGAGGAGACGCGGACGGTCATCGATCTGCTCTTCCGGCAGCACCGCGCGGCCGACACCCTGCGCGAGCTGCCGCCCGAGCTGCTCCCGCAGATCTTCGAAGCCCTCGGTGACGAGCGGATCGCCCAGGTCGTCGCCCGTCTCGAAGTCGACGACATGCTCGAGTTCGTGGAGCGCCTGCCCGAGGAGCGCCGCGAGGCCATTGAGGCCCTGCTCCCCGAGGACAAGCGCACCGAGCTCGAGAAGGCCCGGCTCTACCCGGAGCAGAGCGCCGGACGGCTGATGACCACCCGCTTCCTGGCGCTCGACGAGAAGATGACCGCCCAGGAGGCGATCGACACCATCCGCGCTTCCGGCGACGACCAGGAGGCGATCACCTACCTCTATGTGGTGGACGAAAAGCGGCACCTCCGCGGCGTCGTTCCCCTGCGCCGCCTGGTGGCCGCGCCGCCCGAGCGCACCTGTGCCGAGCTGATGATCGAGAACCCGATCCACGTCCGCGCGGCCGCCGACCAGGAGGAGGCGGCGCAGCTCGTGGCCCGGTACAACCTGCTGGCCATTCCGGTCACCGACGACGAGGGGCGCCTGCTCGGCGTGATCACGGTGGACGACGTCATCGACGTGATCACCGAGGAGGCAACCGAGGACATGTACCACCTCGCGGGCCTCCACGACGAGGACCGCGTCTTCAGCCCGCCCACGGCCGCCATGCGGCAGCGTCTGCCGTGGCTGCTGCTCAACCTCGGTGCGAGCTTCCTCGTCGCCTACGTGATCGGGATCTTCGAGCGGACCCTCGAGCAGAGCGTCGCGCTCGCCTTCTTCATGCCCATGGTCTCGGGCATGGCGGGCAATGGGGGCATCCAGTCGCTCACCGTGATCACGCGGGGCATCGCACTCGGCGAGATCGAGTTCTCGAGCGGACTCCGGGCGGTGGCCAAGGAGTTCGGCGTCGCCGTCGGAGTCGGCGCCGTCACCGGCGTGGTCGCGGGAGCGCTCGCCTGGCTCTGGCAGGGCAACCCCTTCCTCGGCGTCGTGCTCGCCGCAGCCATGCTCGTGACCATGGCGACGGCGGGCATCCTCGGCGCAGCCGTTCCCCTGCTGCTCAAGACCCTGGGCTATGACCCGGCGGTGGGCTCGGGGGTGGTGGTCACCACGCTCACCGATCTCTTCGGCTTCGCCTTCTTCCTGGGGATCGCGACCTTCATGCTCGATCGCCTCGCCTGAGCGGGCCGTGCATCGGCCCTCGACGCGACCGATCGCCTGTGCTGTCGCGCCGACCCGGGGCGGGCGCCCGGTTTCCCGCGGACCCGGCTCCCCGATCCGCCGGGCGGAGGGCGTGGCAACGGGCCTCGCGCTCGGGCTGCTCGCGGGGGTGCTCGCCGGGTGCGGCCCGGGGGAGCCGGCCCCGGGCATCGTGCTCGTCGTCCTCGACACGCTCCGGGCCGACCGGCTCGGATGCCTTGGCGGCCCCCGTCCGGCCTCCCCCCACCTCGACGCCCTCGCGGCGGAGGGAGTGCTCTTCGAAGAGGCCGTGGCACACGCGTCGTGGACCCTGCCCTCCATGGCCGCGCTCCTCGCGGGCCGGCTGCCCACCGCCACCGTGTTCGACGGGCGGCTGCGCGAGTCTCTCGTCGAGCAGCTGGCCGATGCCGGTTTCGAGACGGCTGCCTTCACGGAGGGCGGCTACGTCTCGGCCACCTTCGGCCTCGACCTCGGATTCGGCCTCTTCCGGGAACAGGAGGGAGAGGTCGGGCTCTTCCGGGGCGGTGGCGAAGCGGGAAAGGGAGGCATCGAGAGGACCTTCGCCGCGGCCGTGGCCTGGCTCGGCCAGGTCGGCGACCGCCCCTTCTTCCTGCTCGTCCACACCTACGAGGTGCACGCGCCCTACCGCCGCCGCCACTTCGCCCGGGACCCTCCGCCGCCCGGCCTCGGGCCCACCTTCGAGCTCGCCGATGTGCTCCGGATCCGGCGCGGCCTGCTCCCGGTCGGGCCCCGGGAGCAGGCCTGGCTCGAGGCCCTCTACGACGGAGGTGTGCTCGAAGCCGACCGCCACGTGGGCGAGCTCGACTTCGAGCTCCGGCGGCTGGGCCTCGCCGGGCGGACCACCCTCGCGGTGACCAGCGACCACGGGGAGGACCTCGGGGGGCGCTTCCCGAACTACGCCGGCGACCACGGCCACGCCCTCTACGAGGAACAGATTCGCGTCCCCCTGCTCCTCCGCGGGCCGGGGTTGCCCGCGGGGCGGCGGATCCGCGATCCGGTCCGGCTGGTGGACCTGCTCCCGACGCTGCTCGAGATCGCTGGCCTGGCGCCTCCCCCCGGCCTCGACGGGCGGAGCCTGCTACCCCTCCTGCGCGGCGGCGACCCGCCCCCGCCCGAGACGCTCCTGCGCACCACCGGCGAGGCCGGCAAACCGGCCCGGGTGGGTCTGCGCAGCGGCCGCTTCAAGCTCGTGGTGAGCGACCCGCTCGCACACCCCCGGACGCCTTCCATGGAGCTCTTCGATCTCGAGCACGACCCGGCCGAACGGCACAACCTCGCCGAGGAGGAGCCGGAGCTGCGCGCACGGCTCCGGGCGCGGCTGCGCACCCTCCGCACCCGCGAGCGCACCGAGGGGCCGCCCCGCTACGCGCTGCCGCGGGAGCTGCCCGCGGAGCTCGAGGCGCGCCTGCGGGCGCTCGGCTACCTCCCCCCGTCCGCCCCCGGCCGGTCGGGCGGTGCCGGGCGCCCTTCTTCCACCCCGTAGGTCTGCTCGAGGTAGCGCACGATGTCCGCGGACTCGAAGAGCGAGGTCCGGGTGTTCGGGTCCACGAGCCAGGGAACCTGCATGCGACCGGAGCGCTTCACGAAGGCGTCCCGACTCGGACTCCCCTTGCCCACGTTGTACAGGTGGTAGGGCAGCTCGAGCTCGCAGAGCACCTCCCGGACGATCCGGCAGTAGGGCGAGGCCTCGAAGGAGTAGAGCTCGAGCGGCTTCTCCGGCGCCCGGGACGGCCGCGCCTGCAGGCCCCGACCGGGCCGGAGGGCGCTCGCGAGCATCGCGGTGGCGTTGGCGACGGGCCGGATCCGGAGGACGGGCGGAGGCGGGCCGGCCCCGTACTGCGCGAAAAGGGCCGCTACGATCTCGTCGGATTCGTACATCGACTTCCCGGTGTTCGGATCCACCAGGAAGGGAAACTGCTCCCGCCCGCCGCGCTCCCGCACCTCGGGGCGGAAGCGGCGGCCTCCCTTGGGACAGGGGAGGATCAGGGCCTCGAGGTCGAGGGTCGTGAGCGCCGCGCGCACCTTCCGGCAGAAAGGGCAGGCCTCGAACTCGTAGAGCCGAAGGAGCTCGGCGGGGCGCGGGCCGAGGGGGCCTGCGGCGAGGCCGGCGGCCCCCGAGGCCACCGTCGCCGCGAACGAGCCGAGCACGTCGAGGGTCCGATTCATCGATCCTCCCTCCCCGCTCCTCGGGACACGCGGGCGCCGAGGAGCCCTTCCACGTACTTCTTCACGTACTTGCCGAGCACATCGGCTTCCAGATTCACCGGGTCACCGACCGCGCGGAGGCCGAGGGTGGTGTGCGCCAGCGTGTGGGGAATGAGCGCGACCTCGAAGCGGTCGGCACCGACTCGCGCCACCGTGAGCGAGACGCCATCCACGGCCACCGAGCCCTTCTCCACCAGGAGATCGGCAAAGTCCCGACCGGATTCCACGGCAAGGCGGGTCTCCCCACCCGCGGCCACGACCTCCACGACCTCTCCCACGGCGTCCACGTGCCCCTGGACAAGGTGCCCGTCGAAGCGCGCGCCCGCGGCGAGGGCCCGCTCGAGATTCACGGCGTCGCCCGGGCCGAGGCCTCCCAGGCTGGTGCGGGAGAGGGTCTCCGGAACCACCTCGAAGGCGAGCCAGCCGGTGCCGCGCTCCACGACGGTCAGGCAGGCACCGCCCACGGCCACGCTGTCGCCGATCCGGATCTCCTCGACCGGCAGCGCGCTTTCGATCTCCAGGCGCACGCTGCCCCCCGCCGGAAGCACGCGCCGCACCCGCCCCACGGCCTCGACGATGCCCGTGAACACCTAGCCGCCGAAGCGCTGCTCGATCTGTCGCAGCATTTCGTCGCGCACCACCTCGTACCTCGCGGGCAGCTCGATGGGCGGATTCGCGTGGTCGGAGGGGATCCCCTCGAGCTGCATCTCGTGGTAGCGCACCTTGAACTCGGTGAACTTGAGCCCGTGGGCGGTGGAGATCACGACGACCCTCTCGTCGCGGCGGATCACGCCCCGGGCCAGGAGCTTCTCGAGCGACGCGAGCGCCACCCCGGTGTGGGGACAGGTGAAAAGCCCCGTGCGGTCCGCCCGCGCAGTCGCCTCCGCGAGCTCGGCCTCCGAGGCCTGTTCCACCACCCCATCGTAGTGCCGGAGCGCATCGATGGCCTTCTCGTAGGAGACGGGATTCCCGATCTGGATCGCCGACGCCAGCGTCGGTCGGGCCGCAATCGGCTCGAAGACCTCGAAGCCGCGGAGGTAGGAGAGGTAGAGCGGATTGGCGGCCTCGGCCTGGCAGCAGGCGATCCGCGGGCGCCGGGAGATGAGTCCGAGATCGAGCATCAGGTCGAGGCCCTTCGCGAGCGCCGAGACGTTCCCCAGGTTGCCGCCGGGGATCAGGATCCAGTCCGGGACCTCCCAGTCGAACTGCTGGACGATCTCGATGCCGACCGTCTTCTGGCCCTCGATCCGGAGGCTGTTCATGGAGTTGGCGAGGTAGATGCCGTCACGCCGGGCCACCTGCTTCACGATCTCCATGCAGCCGTCGAAATCCGTGTCGAGGGCGAAGACGATGGCACCGTTGGCGACCGGCTGGATGAGCTGGGAGATCGAGATCTTTCCGCGGGGCAGGAAGACGATGGTGGGAATTCCCGCGGCCGCGCCGTAGGCGGCGAGCGCCGCCGAGGTGTCCCCGGTGGAGGCGCAGGCGACCGCCGGAATCTCCCTGCCCTGGCGGATCATCTGCTTCACCATGGAGACGAGCACCGTCATCCCCAGGTCCTTGAAGGACCCCGTGTGCGAGTTCCCGCAGAGCTTGATCCAGAGGTCCTCGAGCCCGAGCTCGCGCCCGTAGCGTTCAGCCCAGAAGAGGTTGGTGTGGCCCTCGTACATGGACACGATGTTTTCGTTGTCGATCTCCGGGAGGACCCACTCCTTCTTTCCCCACACCCCGGATCCGTAGGGCCACTCGTTCTTGTGGGCGCGGTCCTCGAAGATGCGCTTCCACTCCTCCGGCGGGATCTGGCGAAGCGCGTCGAGATCGTGCACCACCTGGAGGAGACCCCCACTTCGATCCGTGTAGACGACCTCGTCGAGGGGGTACCGCTCTCCCGGGTCCCGGAGGCTTTCGAACCAGGCGCGGAAGCGGGGCTTGGCTTCCACCTCCTAGAACTCCTCTTCGATGCGGACCAACCGGGTGGGGGCGGTGAGCTCGGCGAGCTCCTCGAGGCGCTGCAGGGCGGCGCGAACCCGGGCCTCACGGGCCCGGTGGGTCAGCATGATCACCGGCACGGCACCACCGGAAGCAGCCCGGGCCTTCTGGATCACCGACTCGATGCTGATCCCCTCGTCGCCGAGGGCCGTCGAGATGCGGGCGAGCACGCCCGGCCGGTCCACCGCGGAGAAGCGCAGGTAGTACCGGGTCTCGAGCTCGCCGAGGGGCCGCGGGGAGCCGTCCGCCAGGGCCGGCTCCGGCCAGCCGAGGGGAGGAACCCGCACCGAACAGTCCGCTCGGAGCCCCCGGGCCACCTCCATCAGGTCCGCCACCACCGCGCTCGCCGTGGGAAGCTCGCCCGCGCCGGCCCCGTAGTAGAGGGTTGGGCCCACGGCGTCGCCGGTGATGGCGATGGCGTTCATCGCGCCGTCCACGGAGGCGAGCAGGCTGTCCGCCGGGACGAGCGTCGGGTGAACCCGCGCCTCGACGCCCCCTCCCGCGGCGTGCTGCCGGGCGATTCCGAGGAGCTTCACCGCATAGCCGAGCTCCCGGGCCACGGCGAGATCCACCGGTGCGATCTCCCGGATCCCCTCCGTCGGA
>JALSIO010000771.1 GCA_026989995.1 Myxococcales bacterium | reverse complement strand
TCCGACGGCGATCTCGATCTTGATCTTGGGAAGGAAGTCCACCACGTACTCCGCCCCCCGGTAGAGCTCGGTGTGGCCCTTCTGGCGGCCGAAGCCCTTCACCTCGGTCACCGTCATGCCCTGCACGCCCACGGCGTTCAGCGCCTCCTTGACCTCGTCGAGCTTGAAGGGCTTGATGATCGCCTCGACCTTCTTCATCCCCTCGCCTCCCGCCGGCGGTCTGCGCCGCCGCACCGTCCGAGGACCCTCCCGGGATGCGCTGCGCCCGAAGCGTACCACGTCGCGCGCGCTCCCGTCCCGGTTCCCGACGGGTCGGCGGTCGCGGGCGCGCCGGCCCTGCGCCTGGCCCCGGGCTGACTCGAGATAGCAACCCGCGTGCCGAGCGGCGCCCGCCCTGGCCCGGCCCGCACGGGCCGCCGCGGCCAGGGTTGCCCAGCCACCGGGCAGCCCTGCCCAATTCGCGGGCACCGGAGACCCGAAACGCGAGAGGGGGCGCGGCCGTGGGCCGCGCCCCCTCCGTGGTCCGGGCCGGCGTGGCCGGCCTGGCCCTACCCCGATCAGAACTGGTAGATCGCTTCCACCCCGATCGTGGCCTGGTCATCGGCGCCGAAGAGCACCCGATCCCCGTCCGAGATGAAGTAATCGTCCGAGAAGGTGTCCACGTTCACCTTGTCCCACCGGGCCTCGCCGCGGATCTTGAGGTGATCCGTGACCAGGTAGTCCACGGTTCCGGTGAGCGACCAGAAGTTGGTGTCGGCATCATCGAAGACGCCGTTGCCCAGGATCGTCGGGTGGAATGCGTTTCCGACCCGCGGGCCCTGGAAGGCCGCGCCGAAGCTGTCGATGGTGCACGCCACCGGGAAGGTCGGATAGCACTGGTCGCTCTTCACGTAGTCCGCGCGAACGGCCGCGCCGAGGCGGTCGGTGATGGCGTAGCGGCCGGCGACGGCGACGCCCCACGCCTTGGGATCCGCGCCGCCGGTCGCGTCGTAGCGGTTGAAGTTCGCATCGAGGTAGGTGGCGAGCTTGTCGTTCACCTGCCAGTTCAGCACCACGTCGATTCCGGTGAACTCCTGGGACTCGTTGCCGATCCGGTCGAGGGAGGCGTCGAATCCGCTGCCGGGAAAGGGCACCGTCTCCTTGCCCTGGATCAGCGTGGCCTTCATCGCGAAGGCGTCCCATTCAGCCGCGAAGTGGAAGAGCAGGGTCTTGGCGTCGTTGACGTCCGGCTGGTCCACGGCCACGCCGTTGACGACCCCCACGCCGAAGGTGCCCTTCCAGGTATCGAAGTCGCGCTCGTGGAGGGCGAGGACACCGACGTGGTCGATGGCCTGAAGCATCGCCCACACGTTGCTCCTCGTGATGAACCAGTTCTGCGTGGTGTCCACCACCTCCTGGCCCACCGGCGTGAAGAACTTCCCGGCGAGGAACTGGACGTCGCCGATGGGTGTCTCCGCGAGGTACTGGACATAGGCCTGGCCGATGTAGAGGTTGTTGCCGCCGAAGGCCGTGTTCCCGAGCGGCGCCAGGCGCGCGACCTTGCCGTAGACCACGTCCGCGCGGAAGCCGGCGCGGTGCTCGGGCGAGACCGGCCGCTCGAGCCCGAACCAGAGCTGGTCGAAGGAGAACTGGTTCGCGTCCGGGTTGAAGGTGTAGAGGCTTCCGGTGAGGCCGGTGTTGGCGCCGGTGAGGTTGTTGTTGTCCGGATCGTTGAAGTTGTACCAGTAGCTGGTGCTCACGTGGCCGGTGATCTGCACGTCCGACAGGAAGCCCATGAGGCCGGAGGTTCCGATGGCCGGGTCGTCGAGACCCGCGCGCTCGATGACCTCCTGCTGCTCGGCCACGCGCTCGTTGGCCGCCTCGAGCTGATCGCTCGTCGCCTCGAGCCGATCCTCGAGCTGCTGCATGCGCTCCTGCAGGGCGCGGAGCTGCGCCGCCACATCCTCGTCCGCAAACGCGCCCTGGGTCACGGCAAAGGCCATGGTGCAGGCGAGCGCGAATGCCCTGGACACGCTCCTCATGAGAGCCCCCCCTTCATTCGGTGCAACGCGGCACCGCAGTCTCCGGAGCCGGGCGCGGCGTCCCGGGCCTCCGGCCCGGAGGCACCCGACCCGCCGCACCCGCGGCCGGCGAACCGCCTCCGGCTCCCCGCTGGTAGCACTCCGTCGCGCACGGCGCGCGTAGCCGGAATGCCCCAGCGCCAGCGGTACCGTGGCCCTGCCCTCATCGGGCCGAGAGCCGCGATCCTTGACCTCGTTCCGCTGGTCGCCGGCGGAACGTTCTACTGAATAGCCCCGAACCCCGCAATCGGTCTCTCCATCCCGATGTGGGCAATACCCAACATCCCGGCACCGAAGCGTCCCGTGGCCCGACCCCGGTCAGACTCTCGGGACCAGGTGGCGCCAGAGGTCCTCGGAGTCCAGGTAGGAGAGGGTGCGCGGGCAGGGGAGCCCTCCACGCCGGCGACGCGCCTCGGCGAGCCACCGGAGGTCGGTCGCCGTGTCGAGGTCGAAGCCCGGCCGGAGCACCTCCGCCCGCAGACCGGCCTCCCGCCCGCGCTCGAGGGTGTCCTCGAGAACCGTCCGGGTGCTCATTGGATGGGCGAAGAGCCCCCGCACGGGCTCGCGCAGCGCGACCAGGTTGTACCCACCGTCGAGATCCGGGCAGAGCGCGAGGTCTGCCCCCTCCCGGAGGGCGCCGAGGGCCGCCTCCAGGTGGTCTGCATCGAGGGCGGGCGAATCACTCCCGCGCATGAGGATGGGGCTGAATCCACCCGCTGCTGCCAGGCGGGCGGCGGCCTCCATGCGCGCGCCGAGGTCCCGCCCCCACTGGGGAACCGCGCGGAACCACCGCGGGGCGCGGCGGGCCACCTCGCCCACCCGACTTGCGGGATGGACGGCGACCACCGGCTCGAGGTCGAAGGCCCGGGCGAGCCGGGCCGTGTGCTCGAGGACATCGTCGAGCATGCACGCGTAGAGGCGGGCCGCCTCCACCGGCGTGAGCGGCGGCGTCATCCGCGTCTTCACGGTGCCGGGAAGCGGCGCCTTCGCGAAGACGACCACCACGCCCGCCATGCCGCTAGCGATCCGCAGCGCCGGGCGCGGGCCCGGGAGGCAGCCGGCCCGGCCCCGGCGCGGGCGACCCGGCTCCCTCCGCGGGCGCAAGCTTCCCTCCGGTGCCGGCGAGCACGAAGGGCAGAGGAGCCACCCGGGCCGCGAGCGGTCCGTCCTCCGCCGCCACCCGCAACCGCGTCCCCGGCGCCTCGAAGCCCGATCGCACGAATCCGAGTGCGATCGAACCGGCCACCGCCGAGACCACCGCGCTCGTGACCTCGCCGAGCGGGCGCCCGCCCCCGGGCTCCGGCGGGCCGGCGACGAGCGGTGCGCCCACGGGCGCGGGTGAGTCGGAGGCCACCGAGAGGCCGACGAGAAGGTGGCCCACGCGCCCCCGGCTGCGCATCCGCTCCACCACCTCCTGGCCCGCGTAGCAGCCCTTGCCGAGGGCCACGGCGTGCATCATCCGCGCCTCGGCGGGAAGCGTGTCCTCGCCGAGCTCGGTGCCGAAACCGGGGGTTCCCGCCTCCACCCGGAGGATCTCGAGCACCTCGGGGTCGCCGGCCACCCACGAGGGCTCGGCTCCGGCGCGGGCGAGGGCCTCCCGCATCGACGTCGCTCCCGTCACCGGTGCGACGAGCTGGAAGGCCGACTCACCGCTCCTGCCGAAGGCGGCAACCACCGTGTCCACGTCGACGATCCGCGTCCTGGTGAAGCCGCCCGGCTCCTCGGGCAGCTCCGAGGCGCCGAGCGCCCGGAGCCTCGCCGCCGACTCCGGGCCCTCCACCGAGAAGCGCGCGAACTCCGCGCTCCGGTCGACGAGGCGGACGTCGTCGGCCACGATGCTCCGCGACAGCCGCTCGTGGAGCGCATCGAGGGCGGCCGGATCGCACTCCAGCCAGAAGCACTCCTCGAAGGCGAGCACGTGCAGATCTGCCACGATGCGCCCCTTCGGCGTGAGTGCCAGCGCCGGCGACCCCGAGCTCCCGGGCTCCAGCCTCCGGATGTCTGCGGTCACCACGCCGTCGAGCCACCGCACCCGCTCGCCGCCGCGCACCTCGAGGAGCCCCCGTCGGCCCAGGTCGAACCACCCGGCCCCCCGCCGGACGGCGAGCGCCCGCCGCGCGGCCTCCGACACCTCGGGCCTCGTCACGCCCGGCCCGCCCCGGCACCGCGGCGCCCGACGGCGCCGTCCCGTCCTCCGCAGCTCATACCCCCTCCTCCGAGGCCCGCGGCTCCCCTGCCCGGGCGGGCAGCGGCAGCGGCCCGTGCAGCTCGAGGGCGCGCTCCTCCTGCTGCCGCCGCCACTCCCGGTACCGGGCACGCGCGGCGTCGTACTCGGCTTCGCGGTCGATGTCGATCCCGCACCCGCCGACCGATGTCACCAGGACCCGGAAGCGCGTGTCGAGCAGCGCGCCGACCGCCCGCTCCACCCGGACGAGCGGCACGAAGTGGCGCAGCCAGTCGGAGAGCCGACGCCACCCGTGCCGGTCCGCCACCCCGGCCAGGTGCATGAGGGCGTAGAAGAAGAGCACCCGGGGACCGCCGCCGCGGCTCCAGAACAGACGCCAGGCCAGGGCGAGGATGTTCCCGAGCTGCTTCTGGTAGCGGTGCTCGTACATCTCCTCGATCGACTGGCGGTTGCCGAGGCGTCCGGGCCGCACCAGGAAGAGGTTGTTCTGGCGCAGGCGACCCTCGGCGAGGTTGAAGAAGGCGACCCGGATCGCGGGTCGGTCCCCGTCTCCCCGCGCGAAGGGTTCGAGCGCCTCCCGCTCCACCGAGCCCATGACGAAATCCGCCCCGGTGTCGGCTGCGCGCCGGATGAAGTCGGAGATCTCCTGGGCGGTGGCGAAGGGGAGGTCCCCGGAGAGGTAGAGGACCCGGAGGTCGCGGTCCTCCTCCGTGACGGGGTCGCGCCCCTCGGGCGGTGCCCCGGGGAGCAGACGCCGGTAGGCCTCCCAGCAGTTCTCGTAGAGGTTCCGGAACTGGGGAACGATCCGCAGCGGTTTCGTGAGCTCGCTGCGGAACGCGGGGTCGCCAAGTACCCGATCGAGACGCTCCGCGTTGCCGACCACGAGGACCTCGGAGACCTCCGGCACGCGCTGCAGCGTCGCCACCACGTGCGCCACGAGCGCCCGGCCGTCGAGCGCGAGGTAGACCTTGTTCTCGCCGTAGACCTTCCTGGAGCCCGGGCCCTCCCCCGCGGCCACCACCGCCGGCACCCGCAGGGGCGACGCCTCGGCCGGCAGGCTCCCCCCGCCTGGAGCCCGAGGGCTCGCGCCTGCCGGAGGCTGCCCCCACGTCCCCGGCGGGCCCGGGGGCGCGCCGCCTTCGGGCAGATCCGACGGGCGGCTCACCCCTCCCCCCCACCGTCCTCGAGCACGAAGATCACCTGGAGGGTCACCAGGTACTCCGTGATGCGGCCGTCCTCGACCCGGGCCTTCTCCTCCAGCACCCGGAGGCCCGTGATGTTCCGAAGGGTCCGGCGCGCGCGGGCGAGGCCCCGTTCGAGGGCGTCCTGCCAGCCCACCGGCGAGGCGGCGGTGATCGTGGAGACGGATGCGACAGCCATGGTGAGCTCCGGGGGTGGCGGCGGGCTCCGGTCGACCGGCCGCGGCGCCGGGCCGAGCTCCGATGGCGGCCCCCCACTACACGAACCCGTTCGCACGATTTCCGCGGGGCGAGCGGCCGGGAAAGCCCCGGACCGCGTACCCGGCGATCGGTCCGCAGCGGATTGAGAACTCGTTCTCCAATATTTGAAGCGCTGATTTTTCGATAAGATGAATTGCCAGATTTCGAGTCATCTCGTCGATTCACTTCCGCACCCGGGCCCGGCCACCTGGGGCTCCACGCGCCGGCCCCCCGGCGGCCTCCCTCACCAGTGCACCTCGGCCTCCGGAGCCATGTCGAAGACGAGTCGGACGTGGACGCGGTACTCCGCGATGCGGCCGTTGTCGACCTTCACCTTCTTCTCGAGCACCTCGATGCCGGTGATCCCACGCAGGGTCCGGTTGGCTCGGGCGAGGACCTCCTCGGCGGCCGCCTCGAACGAGTCGGGCGACGACCCGATGAGCTCGCTCACCTTGGAGACCCACATGCGCCCTCCCCCACCGGGGCGCGGCACCCGGCCCCCAGGGCCGCGGGGCCGCGGGGCCGCGGGGCCGCGGGGCGGCAGGACGCCCCGCCCGGTCCGCCGCCGGCCACGCTCGGGATCGTAGAAGAGCGGCGCCCCGCCCGCCGGCCCGCCCCGCCGCAGGACCGGGTCGACCCGTCGGCGCCCGGGGGCGTACCATGGACCCAGGGGGTCCGCCGGCCCGGAGGCCCGGCCCCCGGGAGGGTCTCGGGCATGGACGCACGGAGCTTCGGGGAGGACGTCTTCCACGTGGATCTCGGCCGCGGCCGGGTCGAACGGCGGCCGACGCCGGCGGACTGGGTCGAGCGCTTCATCGGGGCCCGGGGGCTGGGCGTGCGCTACGCCCTCGAGGCCGGCGCGACGGTGGATCCCCTCGGGCCCGGGAACCGGCTCTGCCTTCTCGGAGGCCCCCTCACCGGCACCGAAACCAGCATGAGCGGCCGCTGGGCCTGCGTGACCCGCTCGCCCCTGACCGGCACGGTGACCGACTCCCACCAGGGCGGGTGGACGGGGGCGCGGCTCCGCTGGGCCGGGGTCGACGGCCTCGTCGTCGAGGGCGCCGCCGATCGCCCCGTCTATCTCTTCGTGGAGGAGGGCCGGGTCGAGATCCGGGACGCCTCCCCGGTGTGGGGCCGCGGGATCCACGAGACGGTCGCCTTCTTCCGGGACCGCTACGGCGAGCGCGACGTCTCGGTCTGCGCCATCGGGCAGGCGGGCGAGAACCTCTGCCGCTTCGCGGCCTGGGTGAACGAGGACGACCGCGCCTTCGGCCGGGGCGGAACCGGGGCCGTCGGCGGCAGCAAGAAGCTCAAGGCCATCGTGATCCGCGCCCCGCGCCGCAAGAGCGACGTGCCCGACCGGGAGGCCTGGAACCGCGCCCGGCGGCGGGCACTGGACCTCATCCGCGACGAGAAGCACATCACGAGCCCGCGCAAGGGCGGTCTTTCGGTGTACGGCACCAACGTGCTGATGAACATCACCAACACCATCGGGGCCCTGGGCACGAGCAACAGCCGGGAGACCACCTTCGGGGAGGCGGCCGAGCGCATCTCGGGGGAGTACGTCGTCGAACACCTGCTGGTGGACGACCCCACCTGCCACGCCTGCCCGGTGGCCTGCAAGAAGGAGGTGGAGATCCGGGAGGGTCCGTGGGCCGGCCTCCGCATGGAGAGCGTCGAGTACGAGCCGGCCTGGTCGCTCGGCGCCAATTGCGGCAACGACGACGTCGCCTCCATCGCGAAGCTCATCGACCAGTGCAACGACTTCGGCATGGATCCCATCGAGCTCGGAAACGCCCTCTCCCTGTACATGGAGGCCACCGAGCGCGGCCTCGCGGGAGACGGGGGGCTCGCCTTCGGCGACGCCGCGGCCATGGTGGCCATGACCGAGGCCATCGCACTTCGCGAGGGCGCCGGCGCGCTGCTCGCCGAAGGGCCGGCGCGGGCCGCCGAACGGCTCGGCTGCCCGGAGCTCGCCATGGCGGTCAAGGGCCAGGCCGTCCCGGCCTACGATCCCCGGGGCATGAAGGGCATGGGCCTCGGCTACGCCACCAGCAACCGCGGCGCCTGCCACCTGCGGGCCTACGTGGCCGCAGCGGAGCTCGGGGTGGTGCCCATCGAGGCAGATCCCCTCGAGTGGCGCGGCAAGGGCGAGATGGTGAAGGTCTTCCAGGACCTCCACGCCTTCTCGGACAGCCTCGACCTTTGCAAGTTCAGCGCCTTCGCCGAGGCCGCCGAGCACTACGCGGAGCAGTACGCCGCCGCCACCGGCCGGCCCTTCACGGCCGACGACGTGCTCGCCGCCGGCGCGCGGATCTACGACCTCGAGCGCGTCTACAACAACCGCGCGGGCTTCGGGCCCGGCTCGGACACCCTGCCGCGGCGCTTCCTCGAGGAGCCCTCCACGGGAGGCGGCTCGAAGGGCCACGTCTGCGAGCTCGAGCCGATGCTCGCCGAGTACTACGCCGCCCGGGGCTGGGAGGCCGGCGTGGTGCCCGCCGCCCGGGCCGCGGCGCTCGGGCTCGGCTAGCTCGGGCACCTCGGGAACCTGGGACCCGGCACCACCGCGGGAGGCGGCCCCGACGAAGACGGGCATCGAGCATCCCGCCGACCTCGGTGGGGGCTCCCGAGGGCAGCCCCACGCCCGGGCGACCGCGACGCCGGCGGATCGGGAGGAGGCGGTTCCCCCGGCACGAGGTGGGGGATCCCCCACCCTTCGGGATCGCTGCCTCTCCGGCCGGCTCGCAGAGACCCGCGCGGGACGGCCGCGTCGCAAGTTGACGGACCGCCCCCGACCCGCAGCCGCCCTCGCGCAATCGCCGGAGTTGGTGTACCCGTGCCGGGCGGAATGGTGCATTCGGTCCCGTGGTGCTGAAGCTCCTCGATCGCCGTCGTCCCCGCGCGCCTCTCGCGGCATTCGGAAGCCGGCGGGCGAAGTGTCGCCGGGCCGGCCTGCGTGGGGCGTTCCTCGCCCTCGCCCTCCTCGCCTGGGCGCCCCTCGATGCCCGGGCCGAGCCCCCTCCCGCCGACCTGCGAATCGTCCTCCGCTCGGCTCCCCGTCTTCCGGGTGCGGCCTTCGGCGAGCAGTCCGTCGAGATCGATTCGGCCGGCAATGCTCGCCTCTCGGAGGTGAGCACACCGGAGGGAACGCTCCCCGAGCTTTCGGTGACGCTGACACCGGAAGCCGTGCAGGACATCTGGAGCTGGATCCGCAAGGAGCGCTTCTTCGATCTACGGCCTCTCTACCGGGATCCTGAGGTCCTCGACGGCGACCTCGCCGAAATGACGGTCACCGCCGGCGG
>JALSIO010000770.1 GCA_026989995.1 Myxococcales bacterium | reverse complement strand
GGCGGGCTTCGCGCACGGATTCTGTGCCGTGGAGGGCCCGGCCCACGTCGAGTACAAGTGCAGCGCCCCCTACGACCCGGACGACGAGATCACCATTGCCTGGGACGACCCGGACCTGGCCATCCCTTGGCCGGTGGGGCGCCCGCGCCTCTCCGAGAAGGACGGCGCCGCACCCCGTCTCCGCGAGTTCGGCGATCGGCTGCCGGTGTTCCAGGCGGAGGACGGGCGGCCGCGGTGAGGATCCTCGTCCTGGGCGGATCCGGGCAGCTCGGGCGCGCGCTCCTTCCCGCCCTGGCCGATCACGAGGTCCTCGCCCCGCCGCGCGGGCGTCTCGACCTCCTCGACGCCGCCGGAGTCGCCCAGGCCCTCGACGCCTTCCGTCCCCACCGGGTGGTCAATGCGGCCGCGTGGACCGATGTGGACGGCGCAGAGGACCACCCCGAGGCAGCGGCGCAGGCCAACGAGATCGGCCCGGCCCTTCTCGCCCGGGCCACGGCGGAGCGCGGGATTCCCCTGCTCCACGTCTCCACCGACTACGTCTTCGACGGGGCCGCGGAACGGCCCTACACGGAGGAGGCGGAGCCGGCGCCGCTGCAGGTGTACGGCCGCACCAAGCTCGCTGGCGAGCGGCGCGTGCAGGAGGCCAACCCGGCCCACTACATCGTGCGCACGGCGTGGCTCTTCACCCCGGGCGGCCGCAACTTCGCCAGCACCATCCCGGAGCGCGCCTCCCACGGCCCGCTCCGCGTGGTGGACGACCAGCGCGGCTCGCCGACGTTCGCCCCGCACCTCGCCGCCGCCCTCGCGAAGCTCCTTCTCACCGAGGCGTACGGGGTCCACCACCTCGCGGGCACGGGGCCCGGCATGAGCTGGTACGAGCTCGCCCGGGCGCTCCTCGCGCAGCTCGGGCAGCGGGCCCGGGTGGAGCCGATCTCGGGCCGGGAGGCGGCGCGACCGGCACGGCGTCCCGCGTACAGCGTCCTCGGGACGACCCGCACCCACGGCATCGCGCTTCCCCCGGCGGAGGAGGGAATCCGCGCCTTCGCCGAGCTCCTCTCGGGCCGGCGCGCCCGGCCGGGCTGAGGCCCCCCGCCGCGTCTCACGCCACGACGCCCCCCGGTTCTGCCCGGACCGGGGAAACACCCGTCGACTCGACCCCCCGCTTCGCCGATCGGGGTGGGGCCGGAGGCACGGACGCCTCCGGCGCACCAGGGGAGTGCCCTTGCCCCGGCCGGACTCCGCCCCCTCCCCCTCACCCGAGGCGCAGACGACCACCGGGCTGGAAGAGACCCTCCTCCGGGAGGTCGCGGAGCTCCGGCGCGAGCTCTCCGAGACCCGCCGTGCCCTCGCCGAGGACCGGGCGGCGGCGGTGCTGATCCAGCAGAGCCTGCTCCCGCGAGCCCTGCCCCAGCTTCCCCAGGTGCGGGCGCGCTACGAGTTCCTGCCCTGCGACGACGTGGGCGGGGATCTGGTGGGGGTACAGCGGCTCGACGAGCACACCCTCTCCCTCTACGTCGCCGATGTCTGCGGCCACGGGGTCCCGGCCGCGATGATCACCGTGGCCCTGGACCAGAGCCTGAATCCCCGGGGCGGGATCACCAAGCGGGTGGAGCTCCGGGGCGAGCGCCCGAGCTATCGCCTCGCCGAGCCCCGGGAGGTACTCGAACGCCTCGACCGGGACTTCCCCCTCGAACGTTTCGGGCGTCCCTTCACCCTGTGCTACGCGCTGCTCGACCTGCGCGATGGCAGCCTCCGCTACTCGAGTGCCGCCCACCCGGCGCCGATCCTGCTGCGGCGGACCGGAGAGAAGCTCCTGCTCGACCGGGGCGGCACCCTGATCGGCCTCGGCAGCGACGTCCCCTTCGAGGAGGGCCACGCCCGCCTCGAGCCGGGCGACCGCCTCATCCTCTACAGCGATGGGCTCGTCGAGCACCGGGATCCCGCGGGCGAGGCCTTCGGAGAGGACCGGCTGCTGCAGGAGCTCGCGCGGGCGGCGGACCGGGACCTCGAGGCGGTCACCGGGGCGCTCGTGGAAGCGCTGCTCGCCCACGGTGCGGAGGCCCCCTTCCGGGACGACGTCACGGTTCTTTGTGTCGAGTTCCGGGGGGTGGCGCAGGGGCGTGACGGGAGGGCCTAGAAGTCCTCCTCGAGCTCCCATTCCTCCTCGTCGTCTCCGCTCCGGACCCGGATCAGCGACGGCGCCCCGCAGTAGCTGCAGAACACCTGGTCCCCGAGGCGCTCGTCGCCGCCGAGCGGGAGATCGGCGTCACACACCGGACAGGCGAGCTCGCTGCGTGCCACGCAGAACCGGATCGGCCGGGTCCGTGACCCGCTTGAGGCCACCCCGCGGGCGACTCAGCGGAGGGGAAGAGGGCGCCCGTCGAGCCCGGGCGGCACCGGGATGGCCAGCAGCTCGGCGAGGGTGGGGGCCACGTCCACGGGCCGCGCCCGGCCCCGCACGATGCCGGATTCGACGCCCGAACCGTGGAAGACGAGCGGCACCTCGCGATCGTAGGCCCACGGCGTGCCGTGGGAAGTTCCGAAGGGGAAGGGCGAGAGCAGGCAGGTCGGCAGGACCTGCACCTCGAAGTCGCCGCCGCGCTCCGGATCGAAGGAGTTGCGGTAGAGACGGGCGAGGGGCTCCCGGTCGCTCCGGGCGGCGATCTCCTCGGGCGTCCACACCCGCTGCACCACGGGCACGGCTTCGAGCCAGCGACGTGCCGCCTCGACCACCCGGTCCACGGGAACCCCGAGCGCCGCGGCGCGGCGGCGATTGACGGTGAACCGGTAGCCCGCCACCGCCAGCCAGCGCCCGTCCGGCGCGCCCGGCGGGTCGAGCTCCCGGTGGAGCGCCCTGTCGAGGTCGAGCAGCAGCCTCCGGGCGTCGACCCGACCCCCGGGCACGGGGCACTCGGAAGCCCCGATCGCCTCGAGCCACTCGGGCAGCGGCATGACCCCGTGGTCCGAGGTCAGGACCACCAGCGTGCGGCCCGGGCCGATCTCCCGGTCCACGGCTTCGAGGAAGCGAGCCAGGGCGCGATCCACCCGGTGGAGGCAGTCGAGCGCCTCCTGGCTCTCGGGCCCGTAGAGGTGCCCCACCATGTCGGTCGCGGAGAGCGAGACCGCCAGCAGATCCGGGACCTCGTCGCGCCCGAGGCCTTCCCGGCGCAGGAGCTCGAGCGCGAAGTCGAGGGTCACCTCGTCCACGAAGGGTGAGGCGACGAGGCGGGAGACGGCGGTGAGGGGATCGGCGTCGGCGACCGGGTGCGGGGAGGCGGCTCCGTGCCGGGGGCTCTCTCCGGGGAAGTCATCGGGCCGGGCTCCGGGAGCGGAGCCCGGATGGGTCCAGGTCTCGGGAAGCCGCCCGAGAAAGCCCCCCTCGGGCCGGTCGTGCCCGTTGAAGGCGCGCACCCAGCCCGGGAGATCCCTCCGGTAGTAGCCACTCGTGGTGAACCCCGCGCTGCGCCGCCGGTCGATCCAGTAGGCGGCGTCGGGGCGGCGGCCTCCGAGCAGGATGGCGGCCCGGTCCTTGGCGGAGACCGCGAAGACCCGGGCCTCCGGATGCGCCCGGCGGAGCCAGTCACCGAAGCCGTCCATCCGGACCAGGCCGGGCGAGCGGAAGGCGTCGCCACCGATCTCGCGGTGCCGGGCCTCGGGATCCTCCACGCAGTAGACCACCCGCCCGCTGTCCCGGTCCACGAACTGGTTGCCCGGCACCCCGGCCCGTCCGGGATGCACCCCCGTCAGGATGGTGACGTGGCCGGGGCAGGTCTCCGTGTGCGCGTGGTCGATTCGCGCATCGACGAAGACCCGCCCCTCCCGGGCCAGCCGTCCTAGGCCGCCCGGCAGCGCCGGGTCCAGGTGGTCCCGGCGGAGCTGGTCGACCACGACGACCAGGACGAGCCGCGGCCGCGGCTCCGGGGAGGCCGCCGGGGGGGCGTCGCCCCGGACCGCCCGGGCGGCGAGCAGCGCGAGAAGTGCCGCGGCCGCGAGAAGGCCTCGGGTCACGCGCTCAGGTCCCGTCGCGGCACCGGGGGCAGAGGCCGTAGAGCTCGTGGCGGTGCCGGAGCAGCCGGAACCCGTACTCGCGGGCGATGCGCTCCTGGGCCTCCTCGATCATGGAGCACTCGAACTCGACGATGGTTCCGCACTGGGTGCAGACCAGGTGGTCGTGGTGTTCGTGGGGGATCTCGTAGCGGGTGATGCCGTCGTCGAAGCAGCGCTCCACGGCGAGGCCAGCCTCGCAGAGGAGCTTCATCGTGCGGTAGACGGTGGTGTAGCCGATGGTCTTGTGGCGCTCGCGGACCCGCCGGTAGAGCTCCTCGCTGGTGATGTGGCCCTCGGCCTCGAGAAACACGTCGAGCACCGCCTCGCGCTGGCGCGTCTGCTTGAGGTTGTGCTTCTCGAGGAAGGCGAGCAGCGCCTTCCGCTCGGCCTCGTGTGCCATCTCGCCACGCTAATGGAAGGCCCGGGTGAGTTCAACGATGCCCCCGGGGCCGCCTCACAGAAGCTCCAGCACGTCCTCCGCGGCCGCCGCCACTTCGTCGTCCGGGTCGTCGGCGAGCAGGCGGACCTGGCTCCGGAGCCCGCCTCCGGGTCGGAACGCCCCCGCCCGGAGGCACTCGGCGAGCTTCCCCAGGGCGCCCGCCACGATCTCGCGATCGCCGGCGTCGAGGAAGAGGGAGATCAGGGAGGGATCGTCGGGAAAGCCGAGCTCGGCCAGGTAGGCCCGACAGGCGTCCGGGAGCGCGCCGGTGCCGTGGGCCTCGCGCACGGCCCGCGCGAGCTCACCAGCGCGGCCGCCCCCCGCGAAGAGCTTCTGGTCCACCTTGGAGAGGTACTGCCGCGCCGCCTCCCGAGCGCGCGCCTCGGCCGCCGCTCCCCGCGGCCGGCGCTCGCCGGCGCTCCTCCGCCGTGCGCTGTCGCGAAGCTGGTCGATCTCCCGCCACGACAGGCGCGGGCGATCGTCGTCCCGGTCTCGCGCGCTCACGGCACCCCCGGATTCGGGGTCCGCTCGAGGACGGCGAGGTTGTGGCGGGCGGCGCGGTTGCCACAATCCAGCCGCAGCGCATCCCGGAAGGCGCGGCCGGCATCCTCGGGACGGCCCGCCGCCCGATAGGCGAGGCCAAGGTGGTTGCGGATCTCCGACCGGTCGGGCCGCAGTGCCGCCGCGGCCTCGAGGTCCGCGACCGCCCGGGCCACATCCCCGCTGTCGAGGGCCCGGGTGCCGCGCGCGTAGAGACGCGCCGCCTCGAGGCCCGCACAGCCCGGCAGGGCCAGGACCAGGGCCGAGAGCAGGGCGAAGGCGGCGGCCACCTCTCGCCGCGGCGTCGCGGTCGCTTGAACCCCCATGCCCGCAATGGTAGCGTCCCACGCCATGCAGGCAGACCGCACGGAACTCCGGCGCAGCGGCCCCCCGGCCGCCCGGCGCCCCGGCCGACGGGATCTCCCCCGCACCGGCCGGCCCCGGGGAGGGGTCCTCCCCGCCCGGTTCCGCGCGGGCTTCGCCTGACCGACCCACGAAGCCCAGCTCCCCCGGAGGCCGCGGATCCCGGGTCCGAACCGAGCCTCCGGGTCCCCGGGGACCGCAGCGCGGCCCCACCGCTGCCGGGAGCTGGCGCATGAGACGTTCCGATCGACCGGCGTACTCCGGATCCCTGGCCCGGGAGCTCCCGGGCGGGGTGGCCGAGGTGGCCCGCCTCGCCTACCCCGTGGTGCTCCACAACCTCTCCCACACCCTTCTGCAGGTGGTGGACATGGCCTTCGTCGCCCGCCTCGGTGCGACGGAGATGGCCGCGGTGGGCTTCGCCGGGATCTGGTACTGGACCGCGGCCTGCTTCTTCGTGGGCACGGCGACGGGCGTGCAGACCTTCGTGGCGCGCGAGCACGGGGCGGGTCGCGAGCGGGGCTGTGGCCGGTGGGTGTGGCGGGCCGCCCTCCCCCTCGTCCCGGCGGCCGCCCTCGGACTCGCCGCCTTCGCGGCGCTCTTCCCGTGGCTGCTCGGGCTGCTCGGCCCGGCGCCCGAGATCCGCGAACCGGCACAGGCCTACGTACTCGTTCGCGCCTTCGGGGCGCCGGCTGTGCCCCTGGCCATCGCTGCCGCCTCCTTCTTCCGCGGGCTGTCGGACATGCGAACCCCCCTGCTCGTGGGCGTGGCGTGCAACCTCGTGAACGCGGCGCTCGACTACGGGCTCATCTTCGGCGGGCTCGGCCTGCCGGCCCTGGGCGTCCGGGGCGCGGCGCTCGCCACGGCCATCTCGGACTGGCTGATGGCGGCGGGACTGCTCGGCTTCCTGCTCACGCCTCGACGCCGCCGTGCCTTCGGAACCGCACCGGCCCGTCCCGAACGCGCGGCCATGCGTCGGCTCCTCCGGATCGGCGTGCCCATCGGAGGCCAGTGGCTGCTCGACATGATCACCTTCGCGCTGTTCACGAGCCTGATCGCGCGCCTGGGAAGCGCCGACCTCGCCGCCAGCCAGGCACTGGTGACCCTCCTGCACCTCTCGTTCATGCAGGTGGTGGGCGTCTCGGTGGCCGTGACGACCCTCGTCGGTCGCTACCTCGGCGGCGGCGATCCGGCGGCGGCCGAGCGCAGCTTCCGCTCGGCCCACAAGCTCGGCGGCGGGGTCGCCGTGCTGGTCGGGGCCGCTTTCCTGGTCTGGCCCGAGCAGCTTCTGGCCCTGTTCGCGGCCCGCGGTGCGGTGCTCGAGGTGGGCGTCCCCCTGCTCGCCGTGGGTGCCCTCTTCCAGATCTTCGACGCCCTCGCCATCGTCACCACCGGGGCGCTCCGGGGTGCCGGGGACACGCGCTGGCCCTTCGCGGTGCAGACAGCGATGGCGTGGGGGCTCTTCCTGCCCTTCGCCTGGGTGGGAGGCGTGCTCCTCGAAGGCGGGCTTCTCGGCGCCTGGCTGGGGGCCGTGGCCTACCTGGCCCTCCTCGCGCTCGTGCTCGCTGCCCGCTTTCGCTCGGGCGTCTGGAAGCGGATTTCGATCTAGGCCCGTCTGGTACGCGACCGTCGGCGGCCGGGGCGCGGCGCGGCGCCGATTCGTGCGAGCTTGGTATAGAGCGTGCGTCTGCCGATTCCGAGCCGCCGGGCGGCCGCCGACCGGTTGCCTCCGGCCTCGGCGAGCGCCCGGACGATGAGCCAGGCCTCGGCGGCGGCGAGGAAGCCCCCGAGAGAGGGGGGCAGCCCTCCCCGGGCCCGGGCGAGGGCCTCGTAGGGGCCCGCGAAGTCGGTCCGCGGCCAGCTGCACGGGGGACCGGCTCCCGGGCCGCTCCCCGGTGTGCCCTCCCCCGAGGTGGACGGGGAGCGGGGAGGTCGCAGCACGTGGCCCGCGCCTCCCCCGGGACCCGGGCGCCCGACCGCCTGCGGCTGTCGCGCTCCTCGGAGCCCGCCTTCCTCTCCCCCGAGCCGATCGCCGGCCTGCGTCCGCTCCGCCACCGGAAGGCTGCCTCAGACGAGCGCCGCATCGCCGCGATCCCCGGTGCGGATGCGGCAGGCCTCCTCCACCGGGAGGACGAAGACCTTTCCATCGCCGATGCGGCCGGTCCGCGCCGACTCGACGACGGCGAGGGCGACCTTTTCGCCGAGCTCGTCCGGCACCACGACCTCCACCTTGAGTTTGGGCAGGAAGTCGACCACGTACTCTGCGCCCCGGTAGAGCTCGGTGTGACCGCGCTGTCGCCCGAAGCCCCGCACCTCGGAGACCGTCATCCCCTGCACCCCCGCCGCGGCGAGGGCTTCCTTCACGTCGTCGAGCTTGAAGGGCTTGATGATGGCTTCGATCTTCACCACGACCGATTCTCCTTTCGCCGCCCTCAGGCAGCGCCGCCCGCCGTCCGGGCCGCGGGTGCGACGGTGCCGCCCCGCCGGCCCCCGGCCGGACCGCGGTCGTCCATCAGACCCGAACTCCCCATCGGGAGGTCGTAGGCGTGCATGCCGTGCTCGCCGTAGTCGAGCCCCTCGATCTCCTCCTCCGGATCGACCCGCAGTCCCATCACCGCCCGGACCCCCAGGAAGAGCCCCGCGGCACAGGCAGCGGAGAAGGCGCCGTAGGCGGCCACACCGAGGAGCTGCACGGCGAAGGAGTGCTCCGGGTTGGTGGAAAAGATCCCCACCGCGAGGGTTCCCCAGATCCCGCACACGAGATGCACCGAGACCGCGCCCACCGGGTCGTCGATCCGGATCCGGTCGAAGGCCATCACCGAGAAGACCACCAGGACGCCAGCGACCAGACCGATCCCGACGGAGGCCAGGGGAGTGACCACGTCCGCCCCGGCGGTGATCCCGACGAGGCCGGCCAGGATCCCGTTCAGGCTCATGGACAGGTCCGGCTTCGAGGCCACGCTCCAGGACACGAACATGGCCGCGAGCCCGCCGGCCGCGGCCGCCAGGCAGGTGGTCACGAGCACCAGGGAGGTGGCCGCGGGATCTGCCGAGAGCACCGATCCCCCGTTGAAGCCGAACCACCCGAGCCACAGCAGGAAGGCGCCCACCGCGGCCAGCGGCAGGTTGGAGCCGGGGATCGGGTGCAGCCGGCCACCGGCGTACTTGCCGAGCCGCGGGCCGAGGAGGGCCGCCCCGACCAGGGCCCCCCAGCCGCCCACGGAGTGGACGAGGGTCGAGCCCGCGAAGTCGTAGAAGCCGAGGCGATCGAGCCAGCCGCCTCCCCACTTCCAGGACCCGGCGATGGGATAGACGAGCGCGACGAAGAGGGTCGCGAAAACCATGAAGCTCGGGAGCCGGATGCGCTCCGCCACCGCACCCGAGACGATGGTTGCAGCGGTCGCGGCGAACATGGCCTGGAAGAGAAAATCCGTCCAGTATGTGTAGCCGCCGCTGGCGTAGTCCGGCGTGAGCCCCCCGTCCGGGAGTGAGAGGCCGAATCCGGCCAAGCCGAGGATTCCGTTGAATTCACCCGGGTACATGAGCGCGAATCCGCACAGCGCATACGTCACGATCCCGGCGCACACGATGAAGGTGTTCTTGAAGAGGATGTTCACCGTGTTCTTGGCGCGGGTGAGGCCCGACTCGAGCGTG